>NZ_JBHYGR010000076.1:0-43004 GCF_042738155.1 Kitasatospora sp. NPDC059088
GGCTGTGTCTAGATCGTCACCCCCCCCCCCCCCCCGCCCCGGCCCGCGCGCCCGCGGGGGGGGGGGCCCGCGCCCCCCCCCCCCCGCCCCCCCCCCCGCGCCCCCCCCCCCCCCCGCGCCGTCGGTTCCACCCGGGGTCCACCCCGGCTCCGATCAGCGGGGAGCGCCGGATCCGTAGCGTCGGAGAGGTCAGCAACACGCCTCTCCCGGGACGGAGAATCCGATGGGATCCCTCGCCAACCTCCTCGTGATCGCCGCGGTGGTGGTTCTGGTCGTCGGACGCCAGATGCGCGTCCAGCGACTGGACACCGAACGCCGCTTCTGGCTGCTCCCGCTGATCCTGGGCGTGCTCGCGCTGCGCGACCCCCAGATCATCGACCACCAGCACACCGCGCTGTCGGGCGCCCTGCTCGCCGCCGGGCTGGTCACCACCCTCGCGATGGGGACGGTGTGGGGCTGGACCGTCCGGGTCTGGCGGGCCGCCGACGGCAACGTCATGGTCAAGGGCACCAAGGCCACCCTGGCCGCCTGGGGCGGCATGGTCGTCGTCCGGATCGGCCTGTACGTGGCCGGCTCGGCCCTGGGCGTCCACCAGGCGGGCAGCTCGCTGATGCTCGGCATGGCGGTCCTGCTGCTGGTCCGCTCGCTCGTGGTCAACTGGAGGGCCCGGACGCTGGAGCCCGCACGGGCGACCGCCCTCCTGCACTGAACCGTCGCCGTGAGCACCGAGGAGGCCCCCTTGCCCGGGTGGTACTGGACCCGCTGGCAGTCCCGGGAGGGACTGGAGCGCGAGGCCGAGGGCCGACCGCGGCGGGTCCTCACCGTGTTCGGCCGGACCGTCCTGCTGGTCGTCGTCGGCTGGGCGACCTTCTCCGGCGGCAGGTACGCCGGCTGGGCGGCGGCGGCCGCGGCGGCCGGGCTGGTCGCGGCCGTCGCCCTCAGCGTGCTGTACCTGAGGGTCAGCCGGGAACAGCGCCCCGTCCCCTCGTACCTGCTGGCCGCGGTGCTGATCGGCGCCGGCTGGCTCGCCAACCAGGGACAGGCCTACACGCTGGCCGACTTCCTCTGGATCGGGCTGGCCGTCACGGCCCTGATCCGGCTGCCGCCCGCGCCGGCCCTGCTCACCGCGGCGGCCGCGCTGGCCTCGTACACGGCGGCCTCCCCGGCGAGTTGGCTCAGCGTGGCCGCCACCGTCGGAGGGTCGCTGCTGGTCGGCTTCCTGCTGAGGCTGGACATCGAGGCCCGCGGCACCGCCCGTCGGCTGCTGGTCCAGGAGCGCGCCGTCCGGGCCGCCGAGGCGGAGAGCGCGGCGCTCGCCGAACGGGCCCGGATCGCCCGGGAGATCCACGACGTGCTGGCCCACAGCCTCTCCGCGCAGCTGGTCCACCTGGAGGCGGCCCGGCTGATGCTGGACGCCAGGACGGACCGCGCGCAGGTCCGCGAACGGGTCGTGGCCGCACGGCGGATGGCCCAGGACGGGCTGGTCGAGACGCGGCAGGCGCTGTCCGCGCTGCGCGGGGAGTTCACCCCGGTCGGGGAGTTCCTGGTGGAGCTGACCGAGCGCGAGCGGGCTCCGCTCACCGTGACCGGTACGCCCCGGCCGCTGGCCGCCGAGGCCGGGCTGGCGGTGCGGCGCACGGCGCAGGAGGCGGTGACCAACGTCCGCAAGCACGCGCCGGGCGCCCGCTGCTCGGTCGAACTGCGCTACCTGGACGACGCGGTGGAGCTGGAGGTGCGCAACACCCGGGCGCCGCGCGGCCAGTCGACGGGCGAGCCGTCCTCCGGCGACCTGGCCGGGAGCGGCAGCGGGTACGGTCTGCTGGGGATGCGCGAACGCGCGGAACTGCTCGGCGGCACCCTGCTGGCGGGCCCGGAGGACGGAGGGTGGCGGGTGTTGCTGCGGGTGCCGGCATGAACGGCGGGGTCATCAGGGTGCTGGTGGCGGACGACCAGACGGTGGTGCGCGAGGGCATCGTGATGCTGCTGGGCCTGCTGCCCGGCATCGAGGTGGTCGGCGCGGCGGCGGACGGGGAGGAGGCCGTCACCCTGGTGGAGCGGCACCACCCGGACGTGGTGCTGATGGACCTGCGGATGCCGCGGGTGGACGGCGTCGAGGCGACCCGGCGGATCCGGGCCGCCCACCCGGGGACCGAGGTCGTGGTGCTCACCACCTACGCCGACGACGAGTCGCTGTTCCCGGCGTTGCAGGCCGGGGCGCGCGGCTACCTCACCAAGGACGCCGGCGGTGAGGAGATCGCCAAGGCCATCGCGGACGTCCGCTCGGGTGCGGCCGGACTCTCCCCGCAGGTCCAACTCCGCTTGCTGGAGCGGCTTTCGGAGGGGCCGGCGAAGAGCGGGCCGACCCTACCGACCGCGCCGACCGCACCGGCCGCGCCGGGCGTGCCGCCAGGCGTGCCGCCGGGCGGGAGGGGCGGTCAGCTGCCGGACGGGTTGACGCTGCGCGAGGCCGAGGTGCTCGCGCTGATCGCCGAGGGGCTCTCCAACGCGGAGATCGCCCAGCGGCTGTTCGTCAGCCAGGCGACGGTCAAGACGCACATCAACAACCTGTTCGCCAAGACGGCGGTGCGGGACCGGGCGCAGGCGGTCGCGTACGCCTTCCGGCACGGAATCACCGGTACGCAGCAGTAGTCGGATGAGCGTCCGTCAGATGATCGATCACCTCATTGAGTGAACGTATCTGCGATGGTCAGGGACGGTGTCCGGGGGCCTCCATGATGGTTGGGGTCAGAACGCCCGGCCCGCGCCCAGGAGCAGCAGTGCCACAGCAGCAGACCAGCAGTCCCGGACAGGGGCAGCGATTCGACTGGTGGGCCGCTCCGGCGGCCGCCGCCACTGCGTCCGAGCCGACTGCCACCCCCCGCCGAACGGCCGTACCGGGCCAGCCGGTTGCCACCCGTCCGGCCGCCGCCCGGTCGGCCGCCGCTCCCGAGCCGGTGGCCGCGCCGCCCGCCCCGGCCGTCGCCGCGCGGCCGGTCGCGCCACCCGCCGTACCGCCGCGGGTACCGGCCGCCGCCCCGCCGCTCGCCTCGCCCGCCGTACCGCCCGTGGTGCCGCAGGCACCGGCAGCGGCGGTGAGCACCACCGACAGCACCGAGGTCTACCGGAACGTCCAGGCCAGCGCGGCCTTCCAGGACATCCGCCGCAGCTACCGCTCGTTCGTCTTCCCGACCAGCGGCGCCTTCCTCGGCTGGTACCTGATGTACGTCGCCGCCGAGGCCGCCGCGCCCGGCGTGATGCGCAGCCCGGTGGTCGGCCCGCTCAACGTGGCCTGGGTGCTGGGCCTGCTCCAGTTCGCCTCCACCTTCCTGCTCACCTGGCTCTACGCCCGCAACGCCCGGACCAAGCGCGACCGCGCCGCCCTGGGCCTGCGCTGGGACACCCAGGACCAGCTGCGGTGACCGCCGCCACCGGCGTGCTGACCACCGCCACCCCGCCCCCCGTCGCCCCGGCCGGCCAGCACCACGGCCTGGCGATCGTGCTGTTCGCCGTGATCGTCCTGGTCACCCTGGGGATCACCCTCTGGGTCGGCCGCCAGGGCAGCGCCGCCGAGGACTTCTACACCGGCGGGCGCGACTTCACCCCGCTGCAGAACGGCTTCGCGCTCTCCGGCGACTACCTGTCCGCCGCCTCCTTCCTGGGCGTCGCCGGGCTGATCGCCCTGTACGGCTACGACGGCGTGCTGTACAGCATCGGCTTCCTGGTCGCCTGGCTGGTCGTGCTGATGCTGGTCGCCGAACTCGTCCGCAACGCGGGCCGGTACACCCTCGCCGACGTGCTCGCGCTGCGGCTGCGCCGCCGCAAGGTGCGGGCGGCGGCCGGCGGCGCCAGCGTCGTGGTCACCCTGCTCTACCTGGTCGCCCAGATGGTCGGCGCCGGCTCGCTGGTCGCCCTGCTGCTCGGCACCAACAGCGCCCAGGCCCGGACCTGGACGATCATCGCGGTCGGCGCGCTGATGATCGTCTACGTCACCATCGGCGGGATGCGGGCCACCACCTGGATCCAGATCGTCAAGGCGTTCCTGCTGATCGCCGGTTCGGTGCTGCTCACCGTGCTGCTGGTGGCCCGCTTCCACGGCGACCTGTTCGAGCTGATGCGCCAGGCCGCCCGGCACAGCGGCGCCGGTCAGCGCTACCTCGAACCCGGGCTCAAGTACGGCGCCACCTTCACCAGCCGGCTGGACTTCTTCAGCCTCGGCCTGGCCCTGGTGCTCGGCACCGCCGGCCTGCCGCACATCCTGTCCCGCTTCTACACGGTGCCCACCGCGCGGGCCGCCCGCCGCTCCACGATGTGGGCGATCGGCCTGGTCGGCGGCTTCTACCTGATGGCCATCGCGCTCGGCCTGGGCGCCACCGCACTGGTCGGCTCCGCCGAGGTGCGGCACGCCAACGCGGCCGGGAACACCGCCGTCCCGCTGCTCGCCCTGGTGCTCGGCGGCGGCAACGGCAGCACCGGCGGGGTGGTGCTGTTCGCGCTGATCTCGGCGATCGCCTTCGCCACCATCCTCGCCGTGGTCGCCGGGCTGACCCTGGCCTCCTCCGCCGCCTTCGCCCACGACATCTGGGCCGGCGCCTGGCGGAGCCGGCCGGGCCGGCGCGGCGCGGAGCGCACCGAGGAGAAGCCGAGCGAGCAGCAGGAGGTGGTGGTGGCCCGGTTCGCGGCCGGCGGGATCGGCGCGGTGGCGATCGTGATCAGCCTCTACGCCCAGCAGCTGAACGTCGCCTTCCTGGTCGGCCTGGCCTTCGCGGTAGCCGCCTCCTCGAACCTGCCGGTGCTGCTGTACAGCCTGTTCTGGTCGCGGTTCACCGCCCGGGGCGCGGTCTGGTCGGTGTACGGCGGGCTCGTCCCGGCGATCGTGCTGGTGTTCTTCTCGCCGGTGGTCTCCGGCTCGAAGGTGGCGCTGTTCCCCGGCGTCGACTTCCACTGGTTCCCGCTGGAGAACCCCGGGATCGTCTCCATCCCGCTCGGCTTCCTGGCGGGCTGGATCGGGACGCTCACCTCTCCCGAACCGGCCGACGCGGACCGCTTCGCCGAGCTGGAGGTGCGGGCCCTCACCGGAGCGGGTGCGGCGTAGCCGCCGTGACCCGGGCCGGTCGGGCGTCCGGGGGCGGTTGTGCCCTGGCGGGTCGGGCGTCCGGGGCCGGTCACGCCCGGGCGGACAGCCCGTAGCGGTGCTCGGGGCGGCCGGTGTCGCCGTAGCGCAGGGTCAGCCGCAGCCGGCTGTCCCGTTCCAGCTGCTTGAGGTAGCGCTGGGCGGTCGAGCGGCTCAGCCCGGTGGCGTCGGCGACCTCCTGGGCGGACAGCGGCCGGCCCGCCCGGCGCAGCACGCCCAGCACCAGGTCGGTGGTGGGCGCCGAGTGGCCCTTGGGCAGTGTCCCGGCGGGCGCGGCGGCGCTGCGCAGGGTGGCGAACAGCCGGTCCACCTCGTCCTGGCCGGCCTCCCGGGCCGGGGCGGCCAAGGCGTGCCGCAGCTGGGCGTAGGAGACCAGCTTGTCCCGCAGCCCGGCGAAGGTGAACGGCTTGACCAGGTACTGCAGGGCGCCGTGCTGCATCGCGGCGTGCACGGTGGAGACGTCCCGGGCGGCGGTCACCATCATCACGTCGCAGGTCACCTGGCGTTCCCGCAGCCGGCGGACCAGCGCCAGGCCGGTCTCGTCCGGCAGGTGGTGGTCGAGCAGCAGGAGGTCCACCGGGCGGCGCTCCAGCGCGGCCAGCGCCTCTCCGGCCGAGTGGGCGGTGCCGGTGACCCGGAAGCCCGGCACCTTGGCCACGTAGGCGGCGTGCACGTCCGCGACCCGGAAGTCGTCGTCCACCACGAGTACGTCGATCATCACGCCTCCACGAGCTGAGTGGTGAGCAGGGCCTCGGGCAGCTCGACGGTGAACCGGGCGCCGCCGAGCGGGCCGGTGTCGAGCACGATCCGGCCGCCGGTCCGTTCGACCAGCCGCCGCACCATCGCCAGGCCCAGCCCGCGCGGACGGTGCGCGGGCGCGTCCTTGCTGGTCCACCCCTCCTCGAAGACCTGCTCGCGCAGCTCCTCCGGCACGCCCGGGCCGCTGTCCGCGACCTGCAGCAGCAGGGTGGAGCCGGCCGCCGCCAGGGTCACCTCCAGCCGCCCGCCCGGGCCCGTCCGCCCGCTGCCGCCGGGCACCAGGGCGTCCACCGCGTTGTCGATCAGGTTGCCGAGCACCGTCACCAGTGCCCGGGCGTCCACCACCGCGTCCGGCAGGTGCGCCGCCGGGGCGAGAACCAACCGCACCCCGCGCTCGTCGGCCACCGCCGTCTTGCCCGCCAGCAGCGCCGCCACGTGCGGGTCCTGCACCTGTTCGGCGATCCGCGCGGCGACCACGGCGTGCGAGCCGGACTGCTCCGAGATGAAGGCCACCGCCTGCTCGTGGCGGCCGAGTTCGAGCAGGCCGAGCAGGGTGTGCATCCGGTTGGCGTGCTCGTGGTCCTGGGCGCGCAGCGCCTCGGTGAGGCTGCGGGTGGTGTCCAGCTCGCGGACCAGCGACTCCAGCTCGGTGCGGTCGCGCAGCGTCACCACGGCGCCCTCGGCAGTGGCCGTCCGGTTCACCACCAGCACCCGGTCGTCCCGGACGGCCGGCAGGTCGGTGCCGGTGATCCGCCCGGTCAGCACGTCGGCCAGCCGGCCCGGCGGCAGCACCGCGGCGATCGGGCGGCCGGTGCACTCCCCGGGCAGGTCGAGCAGCCGCAGGGCCTCGTCGTTGGCCAGCCGGATCCGGCCCCGTTCGTCCAGCGCGACCAGGCCCTCGCGGATGCCGTGCAGCATGGCCTCGCGCTCGACCAGCAGGGCCGAGATGTCGGCCAGCGCGATGTTGTGGGTGCGGCGCTTGAGCCGGCGGGCCAGCACCAGGGTGGCGACGGTGCCGGCGGTCAGGCCGGCGGCGGCGCACAGCAGGATGCCGGTGAGCATCTTCAGCAGCCGGCGGCGGATCGAGTCGTCGCTGATGCCGACCGACACCTCGCCGACGATCCGGCCGTCCGTCGTCCGCAGCGGCACCTTGCCGCGGGCGGTGCGGCCCAGGGTGCCCTGCTGGATCGCGGTGACGCTGCGGCCGGCCAGTGCCGGCTCGGGGTCGGTGCTGACCCGCTGGCCGATCCGGCCCGGGTCGGTGTGCGAGAGGCGGATGCCGTCCAGGTCGGTGACCACGACGAAGCTGGCGCCGGTGGCGAGCCGGATCTGCTCGGCGTTGCGCTGCGCGGTGACGACGTCGCGGGCGTCGGCGGCCCGGGCGAGGGTCTCGTCGGTGGCGGTGGCCTGGGCGATGGACAGCGCCCGCTGCATGGCGTCGTGGTCCAGTTCGCTGCTGACCGGGGCCAGGAACAGCCCGGCGGTCAGGGCGGTGACGCCGACGGTGACGACGGTCTGGCTCAGCAGGAGCTGGGCGAAGACCCGGCGGGGCCAGTGGGGGAGCTTCATCCGGGCCTCCTCTCGGCGGCTGGGTGCGGCGGGGACCCACCAGGTGGGGGCCTGCTGGGCGGGGTCCCGAGGGGCGGGGTCCCGAGGGGCGGGGTCCTGAGGGACGGGGCCGCCAGGGGTGGGGTCGGGACACCCTATGTTTCCGACGTGTTTCTGTCAGCCCGCGTCCCCGCAGTTGTAGCGGAAGCAAAAGGAGCAGAACACCCCTCAATGCGGAGAAGTCGCACTACGCGCAGATGGCTCCCGTCGGGGCCGGGCCCGCTCCTACCTTTCCGGGGCAAGCACTGATCCGGGAGGAATGAATGACCGATACCCCGGCGATCGAGCTGACCGGCGCGACGAAACGCTTCCGCACCCCCTCCGGTGCGCTGCACACCGCCGTCCGCGATCTCGATCTGACCGTCGCCCAGGGCGAGTTCGTCGCCGTCGTCGGCCCCACCGGCTGCGGCAAGTCCACCACGCTGACCCTGGTCAGCGGCCTGGAGGAGCCCACCGAGGGCGAGGTCCGGGTGTACGGCGAGCCCGTGCGCGGGATCGACCCCAAGGTCGGGTTCGTCTTCCAGCAGGACGCCGTCTTCCCCTGGCGCACCGTGCTGTCCAACGTGATGGCCGGGCCGCGCTTCCGCGGCGTGCCCGCCGCCGAGGCGAAGGAGCGGGCCCGGGACTGGCTGGGCCGGGTGGGCCTGGCCGCCTTCGAGGACCGCTACCCGCACCAGCTGTCCGGCGGCATGCGCAAGCGCGTCGCACTCGCCCAGACCTTCGTCAACGACCCGACCATCCTGCTGATGGACGAGCCGTTCTCGGCGCTGGACGTGCAGACCCGCGCCCTGATGTCCGACCAGCTGCTGGAGCTGTGGGCCGGCACCGGCTCGTCGGTCGTCTTCGTCACCCACGACCTGGACGAGGCCATCGCGCTCGCCGACCGGGTCGTCGTGATGACGGCCGGACCGGCCACCGTCAAGGAGGTCTTCACCGTCGACCTGCCACGACCGCGCACCGTGGAGGCCGTCCGGCTGGAACCGAGGTTCGTCGAGCTGTACCGCGAGATCTGGGCCTCGCTCGGCGAAGAGGTGCGCATCACCCGGGAGAGAGGAGCGGGTCGTGCCGCTTGAGACCGCGTCCGAGACCGCGTCGACCGCCGCCGGGAAGCCCCCGGCCGCCACGACCAGAACCGAGGCCCGCGAACGGGCCGCCCGCAACCGGAAGTTGACCGTCTACGCGGCCCGGCTCGGGGTGCTGGTCGCCTTCCTCGGCCTGTGGGAGGTGTGCGCCCGCACCGAGGTCATCGACCCGTTCAACTTCTCCCAGCCGTCCAGGATCTGGGACCAGATCTGGCAGTGGACCACCCACGGCACCGCCCAGGGCTCGCTCGGCGAGCAGATCGGCTACACCCTGTACGAGGCCCTCACCGGCTGGGTGATCGGCGTGGTCGGCGGTGTGCTGCTGGGCATCGCGCTCGGCCGGGTCCGCTTCCTGGCCGACGTGTTCGGGCCGTACATCAAGGTCCTCAACGCCATCCCGCGGATCGTGCTCGCCCCGATCTTCCTGATCTGGTTCGGCCTCGGCCCGGCCTCCAAGGTCGCCTCCGCGGTGGTCCTGGTGTTCTTCCCGGTGTTCTTCAACGCCTTCCAGGGCGCCCGCGAGGTCGACCGCAACCTGGTCGCCAACGCCCGCATCCTGGGCGCCGACAACCGCAAGGTCACCCTCCAGGTGGTCATCCCCGCCGCCACCACCTGGATTTTCACCAGCCTCCACGTCAGCTTCGGCTTCGCGCTGATCGGCGCGATCGTCGGCGAGTACATCGGCGCCACCAAGGGCCTCGGCCTGCTGGTCGCCGCCGCCCAGGGCACCTTCAACGCGGCCGGGGTGTACGCCGCCATGACCATCCTCGCCGTCGTCGCGCTGCTCACCGAGGGGCTGCTGACCTTCGCCGAGAAGAGACTCTTCCGCTGGAAGCCCGCCGACGCGGGCGACGGCCGCTGAACTCCCCCCACCCGTACGCACCGAGAGGTTCCCCCACGATGCGCAGAGCTCTCACTGCCGTCCTCGCCGCCGCCCTGCTCGTCCCGCTCTCCGCCTGCGCCAACGACGCCGCCACCTCGTCCCACGGCGCGGCCCCGGCCGGGCAGCAGGTCGACGGACCCAAGGTCAAGATCATGGTCGGTGGCCTGGACAAGGTCATCTACCTGCCCGCGATGCTCACCCAGCGGCTCGGCTACTTCGCCGAGGCCGGCGTCAACGTCGAACTGCTCACCGAACCGGCCGGCGTCAACGCCACCACCGCGCTGCTGGCCGGCGACGTCCAAGGCGCCGTCGGCTTCTACGACCACACCATCGACCTCCAGGCCAAGGGCAAGCACGTCGAGTCCGTGGTCCAGTTCGCCCAGGCCCCCGGTGAGGTCGAACTGGTCTCCGCCAAGCAGGCCGACGCCATCAGGTCCGGCGCCGACTTCAAGGGCAAGAAGCTCGGCGTCACCAGCATCGGCTCCTCCACCGACTTCCTCACCAAGTACCTCGCGGTCAAGAACGGCGCCTCCGTCAGCGACTTCAGCCCGATCGCGGTCGGCGCCGGGCAGACCTTCATCGCCGCCCTCCAGCAGGGCAGCATCGACGCCGGGATGACCACCGACCCGACCGTCGCCACCGTCCTCGACAAGGGCCTCGGCAAGATCCTCTACGACATGCGCACCCCCGAGGGCTCGCGCCAGGCGCTCGGCGGGCTCTACCCGTCCTCCTCGCTGTACATGAACACCGAGTGGGTCGAGAAGAACAAGGACACCACCCAGAAGCTCACCAACGCCTTCGTCAAGACCCTCAAGTGGATGTCCACCCACAGCCCCGAGGAGATCGCCGCGAAGATGCCCGCCGACTACGCGCAGGGCGGCGCCGAGCAGTACGCGGCTGCCATCAAGTCCACCCTGCCGATGTTCACCACCGACGGGGTGATGCCCGCCGACGGGCCCAGGACCGTGCTCGCGGTGCTCGCCGCCTTCCACCCGGACGTCAAGGGCAAGGAAGGGACGATCGACCTGGCCAGGACGTACACCACGGAGTTCGTCGGCAAGGCCGCCGGCTGACGCCCGGCCCTCGCGGTCCCGCGCCCACCCCCACGGGCGCGGGGCCGCCGTGGTGCTCGGACCCCCCGCTCTGTTCCCCGGCTCAGGTCCCCCGCTCGCTCACTTCCCCCGCTCGGTTCCCGGCTCAGATCCCCGGCTCAGATCCCCCGCACGGAGAGCACGTCCATCCGCGACGGCGTCCCCGCCGCCTTGCCGCAGCTCTCCGGACGCGCCGGCTCGCTCACCGACTCGATCACGTCCACCTCCCAGGCCCGCCCGTCCCGGTGGATCACCGCCACCAGCCAGCGGCCCGGGCCGTCCACCCGCTGCGCCAGGGTCAGCGCGTCCACCCCGGTCTCGCCGATCGCCAGCCGCACCGCGTGCTCGGCCGCCTGGCCCGGCCGCTCCCAGCCCGAGCAGCCCCGCGACCACTCCGGCACCATGTGCCCGGCCGCCGTCGCCGCCAGCACCTCCTTGGCGCTCTCCGGCGTCAGCCGCCCGTACGCGTAGCCGTACGGCAGCACCAGCATCGTGGGGGAGAAGCGGTGCCCGCCCAGGTGGGTGACCTCCCACACCTCGCTGTGCCCGGCCGCCGCCAGCTCCGCGGCCAGCGGACGGCCCAGCAGCGCGCAGCAGCGGTCCCGGCGGCCGTTGGTGCACACCAGCGCCAGCGGGCCGCCGACGTGCTCCGCCCCGAAGCCCGTGTGGTCACCGGCGCCCAGCGCCGCGAAGTCCAGCCCCAGCAGCTCCGCCGGATCCGCCACCTGCGCCCGGCGGACCCAGCCGCGGCCCGGCACCGCGTGCGCCACGACCACCTCGTGCCGCGCCGTCGGCAGGCAGTCCGCGTGCCGCCCGGGGCGCCGGATCAGGGCGACCCGTACGCCGGTACCCGCCGCGGCGGCCTCCAGCGCGCGCCCGACCGCCCCGTCCAGGTGGCTCTCGCCCAGAGCCTTCGCGCCCCAGGGGCCGTTCTGCTCCAGCAGCAGCCAGGTGGTCGCCACCGCCGCCGTCGCGGTCAACGGCTCCGAAAGTTCACGCGAGAGGGTCGCACAGGTGCTCACCCGGGCAAGGCTACCCCCGGCGGTCCGGCCCGGCCCGGGGGCCGCGCAACGCCCGCGACCAGGCCAGGAGCGGCCGCGACCGGCCCCGGACGCGCCGGAGGGCGGGGCACCCGCAGGCACCCCGCCCTCCGACCCCGTCAGCACGGGCGAGCCGTCACGCCGGGCCGGCCACCACCGCGATCGGCGCCGTCACCGGCGTACCCGAACCGTCCCGGCGCGGGTCGCGCTCCGGCAGGTCGACCGGCACGCCCTTGGCACCGGCGGCCCGGGCCGGGGCGGCACCCGCCCAGGCGAACGCCAGGCCGTCCTCGCCGCGCAGGAAGCGCTGGCAGCGCACACCGCCGGTCGCCCGGCCCTTGCGCGGGTACTGCTCGAACGGGGTGACCTTCCAGGACGACTGCTCGTCACCCGACAGCGTGCCCGAGGCGCCCGCCACCGAGACCACCACCGCGTCCACGGCCGGGTCCACCGCCGTGAACGACAGCACCCGGGCGCCGTCCGACAGCTTGACGCCCGCCATGCCACCCGCCGGACGGCCCTGCGGACGGACCTGACCCGCCGGGTAGCGCAGCAGCTGGGCGTCCGAGGTGATGAAGACCAAGTCCTCCTCGCCGGTGCGCAGTTCGACCGCGCCCACCAGCTCGTCGCCGTCCTTGAGGCCGATCACCTCGAACTCGTCCTTGTTCGCCGGCCACTCCGGCACCACCCGCTTCACCACACCCTGCACCGTGCCCAGCGCCAGCCCCGGCGAGGACTCGTCCAGCGTGGTCAGCGCCAGCACCCGCTCCCCGGCCTCCAGCCGCAGGAACTCCTCCACCGCGGCCCCGCCCGCCAGCGTCGGCGAGGGCATCGGCGGCAGCGCCGGCAGGTCGATCACCGGCAGCCGCAGCACCCGGCCCGCGGACGTCACCACACCCACGTCCGCCCGCGCCGTGGCCGGCACCGCCGACACGATCACGTCGTGCTTCGCCCGCTTCTCCGACAGCTCGAACGGCTCACCGTCCGCCGTCCGCGCCAGCAGCCCCGTCGAGGACAGCAGCACCCGGCACGGATCGTCCGCCACCTCCAGCGGCACCGTCAGCGCCGCGGCCGGAGCCGCCCCCGCCTCCAGCAGCACCGTGCGCCGCTCCGTCCCGAACTGCTTGGACACCGCGCCCAGTTCGGACGACACCACGCTGCGCAGCCTGGTGTCCGACTCCAGGATCTCGGTCAGCTCCGCGATCTCCGCGTTCAGCTTCTCCTTCTCCTGCTCCAGCTCCACCCGGTCGAACCGGGTCAACCGGCGCAGCGGCGTGTCCAGGATGTAGCCGGTCTGCGTCTCCGACAGCGAGAAGCGCTCCATCAGGCGCTCCTTCGCCTGCTGGGCGTTGTCACTCGACCGGATGATCGAGATGACCTCGTCGATGTCCACCAGGGCCACCAGCAGGCCCTCGACCAGGTGCAGCCGCTCCTGCCGCTTGCGGCGGCGGAAGTCGCTGCGCCGGCGCACCACCGTGAAGCGGTGGTCGACGTAGACCTCCAGCAGCTCCTTGAGGCCCAGCGTCAGCGGCTGCCCGTCCACCAGCGCCACGTTGTTGATGCCGAAGGTCTCCTCCAACGGCGTCAGCTTGTAGAGCTGCTCCAGCAGCGCCTCCGGCACGAAGCCGTTCTTCACCTCGATCACCAGCCGCAGCCCGTGCTCGCGGTCGGTCAGGTCCTTGACGTCCGCGATGCCCTGCAGCTTCTTCGCGTTGACCAGGTCCTTGATCTTCGCGATGACCTTCTCCGGGCCGACGTTGTACGGCAGCTCGGTCACCACGATGCCCTTGCGGCGCGCCGTGACGTTCTCGATCGTCGTGGTGGCCCGGATCTTGAAGGTGCCGCGGCCCGACTCGTACGCGTCCCGGATGCCCGACAGGCCCACGACCCGCCCGCCCGTCGGCAGGTCCGGACCGGGCACGAACCGCATCAGCGTGTCCAGGTCCGCGCTCGGGTGCTTGATCAGGTGCCGGGCCGCGGCCACCACCTCGGACAGGTTGTGCGGCGGCATGTTCGTCGCCATGCCCACCGCGATGCCCGTCGCGCCGTTCACCAGCAGGTTCGGGAACGCGGCCGGCAACGCCAGCGGCTCCTGCTCGCTGCCGTCGTAGTTCGGCCCGAAGTCGACGGTGTCCTCGTGGATCGACTCCACCATCGCCATCGAGGCCGCCGTCAGCCGCGACTCGGTGTACCGCATCGCCGCCGGCGGGTCGTCGTTGCCCAGCGAACCGAAGTTGCCGTGCCCGTCGATCAGCGGCAGCCGCATCGAGAACGGCTGCGCCATGCGCACCACCGAGTCGTAGATCGACTGGTCGCCGTGCGGGTGCAGCCGGCCCATCACCTCGCCCACCACGCGCGCGCACTTCACGTGCGCCCGGTCCGGACGCAGGCCCATCTCGTTGGCCTGGTACAGGATCCGGCGGTGCACCGGCTTGAGACCGTCCCGCGCGTCGGGCAGCGCACGCGAGTAGATCACCGAGTAGGCGTACTCCAGGAAGGAGCCCTGCATCTCGTCCACGACGTCGACGTCGAGGATCCGCTCCTCGAAGTCTCCGGGCGGCGGGGTCTGCGAACTGCGGCGGGCCATCGCGGCGGGGCTCCCTTACGTGTCGCTGGCTGTGTCGTCGGCCGGACGCCGGGCGTCCGGTCCGGGCACCGGACGGGCTTCGCCGCCCCGGCTCCCTGATTCACCGTCCTACCGCCGCGACCCGTCAACCGGGCGCGACCGACAGGGCACGGCGCCCCCATTGTGGACCCTCGCGCCGACACTCCCGGTCAGCGGCCCTCTTCCGCCCCTGGCGAACGCCGCATCCGCGCGGACACAAACACGCCTCCCGCGCGTTGCACCACAATGGGGGACGCCACACGAACCCCGACATCGACGACGGGAAGGACCCGAGCGCATGGCCAACCCGGCCCCCGCCTCCAGCCGAGGCATCGCCATCACCGAGCACCGCCTGGCCAACGGCCTGCGCGTCGTCCTCTCCGAGGACCGACTCACCCCGGTCGCCGCGGTCTGCCTCTGGTACGACGTCGGCTCCCGCCACGAGGTCAAGGGCCGCACCGGCCTCGCCCACCTCTTCGAGCACCTGATGTTCCAGGGCTCCGCCAACGTCACCAACAACGGGCACTTCGAGCTCGTCCAGGGCGCCGGCGGCTCGCTCAACGGCACCACCAGCTTCGAACGCACCAACTACTACGAGACCATGCCCGCCCACCAGCTGGAGCTCGCCCTCTGGCTGGAGGCCGACCGCATGGGCTCGCTGCTCGCCGCCCTCGACGAGACGTCCATGGAGAACCAGCGCGCCGTCGTCAAGAACGAACGCCGCCAGCGCTACGACAACGTCCCGTACGGCACCGCCTTCGAGAAGCTCACCGCGCTCTCGTACCCCGACGGCCACCCGTACCACCACACCCCGATCGGCTCCATGGCCGACCTCGACGCCGCCACCCTGGAGGACGCCCGCGCGTTCTTCCGCACCTACTACGCGCCCAACAACGCGGTGCTCTCCGTGGTCGGCGACATCGACCCCGAGCAGACCATCGCCTGGGTCGAGAAGTACTTCGGCTCCATCCCCGCGCACGACGGCAAGCAGCCCCCGCGCTCCGGCGAACTCCCCGACACCATCGGCCGCGAACTGCGCCAGGAACTCGCCGAGGACGTCCCCTCCCGCGCCCTGATGGCCGCCTACCGCCTGCCCCACGACGGCACCCGCGAGGCCGACGCCGCCGACCTCGCGCTCACCATCCTCGGCAGCGGCGAGTCCAGCCGCCTCTACAACCGGCTCGTCCGCCGCGACCGCACCGCCGTCGCCGCCGGCTTCGGCCTGCTGCGCCTCGCCGGCGCCCCCAGCCTCGGCTGGCTCGACGTCAAGACCTCCGGCGACGCCACCATCGCCCAGATCGACGCCGCCGTCGACGAGGAGCTCGCCCGCTTCGCCGCCGAGGGCCCCACCCCCGAGGAACTCGAGCGCGCCCAGGCCCAGATCGAGCGCGAGTGGCTCGACCGGCTCACCACCGTCGCCGGCCGCGCCGACGAACTCTGCCGCTACGCCGTCCTGTTCGGCGACCCCAAGCTGCTGAACGACGCCCTCCCCAAGGTCCTCGACGTCACCGCCGAGGAGGTCCAGGCCGTCGCCAAGGCCCGGCTCCACCCCGACAACCGGGCCGTCCTCGTCTACGAGCCGACCGCGACCGCCGCCGACGACGCTTCCGACGCCGCTTCCGAAGAGGAGGGTGCCGCCGTATGAGCACCGACTACGTCCCCGCGATGACCTCCCACCCCCAGCCCCAGCCCGGCACCCCCGGCCCCTGGGCCTTCCCCGCCCCCGAGCGGGCCGCCCTCGGCAACGGCATCACCGTGCTGCACTGCCACCGGCCCGGCCAGCAGCTGGTCGCCGTCGAGGTCCTCCTCGACGCCCCGCTCGCCGCCGAGCCCGAGGGCCTCGACGGCGTCGCCGCCATCCTCGCCCGCGCCCTCAACGAGGGCACCGACACCCTCACCGCCGAGGAGTTCGCCGGCGAACTCGAGCGCGCCGGGGCCACCCTCGACGCCCACGCCGACCACCCCTGCATCCGGGTCGCCCTCGAAGTCCCCGCCTCCCGGCTCCAGCGCGGCCTCACCCTGCTCGCCGACGCCCTGCGCGCCCCCGCCCTCCCGGCCGAGGAGATCGAGCGCCTCGTCGCCAACCGCCTCGACGAGATCGTGCACGAGCAGGCCAACCCCGCCCGGCGCGCCGCCAAGGCCCTCTACGCCGAGCTCTTCGAGGCCGCGGACCGCCTCTCCCGGCCCCGCAGCGGCACCGCCGACACCGTCAAGTCGATCGACCGCGCCGCCGTCAAGGCCTTCTACGACGCCCACGTGCGCCCCGCCACCACCACCGTCGTGGTGGTCGGCGACCTCACCGGCGTCGACCTCCCCGCCCTGCTGGAGAGCACCCTCGGCACCTGGACCGGCACCACCGCGGAACCCTCCGCCCACGCCCCGGTCACCGGCGACGACCACGGCCGCGTCCTCATCGTCGACCGCCCCGGCTCCGTCCAGACCCAGCTGCTGATCGGCCGGATCGGCCCCGACCGCCACGACCCGGTCTGGGCCGCCCAGATCCTCGGCACCTACTGCCTCGGCGGCACCCTCACCTCCCGCCTCGACCGCGTCCTGCGCGAGGAGAAGGGCTACACCTACGGCGTCCGGGCCTTCGCCCAGCCGCTGCGCTCCGCCGCCGACGGCAGCGGGCGCTCGCTGCTCGCCATCAGCGGCTCGGTGGACACCGCCTCCACCGCCCCCGCGCTCGCCGACACCTGGACCATCCTGCGCACCCTCGCCGCCGAGGGCCTCACCGACGCCGAGCGCGACGAGGCCGTGCAGTTCCTGGTCGGCGTCGCGCCGCTCAAGTACGAGACCGCGGGCTCGGTCGCCGGCACCCTGGCCGACCAGGTCGAGCAGTACCTCGCCGACGACTACCAGGCCGAGGTCTACCGGCAGCTGGCCGAACTGCCCACCGCGGCGGCCACCGAGGCCGTGGTCGCGGCCTTCCCGCCGGACCGCCTGATCACCGTCCTGGTCGGCGACGCCGCCGCCATCGAGGCGGACGTGCGGGCGCTCGGGATCGGCGAGGTCACCGTCGTCGGCTGACGCCCTCCGACGTCCCCTCCGGCCCGGTGGAGCGCTTTCGCTCCGCCGGGCCGGACGCGTTCCGGACGCGTCCGTAAATCCGTTGCGGGTCCGGCCCGTTCCGTGGATAGATGTTCCCCGACGCACACCACGTGCGAACTGCGAGCAGCGAAGGGAGGCGGTCACCATGCGGGTCGAGCAAGCCATACGACGACGCTCCCCGAGGCCGTATCTCCCATGCCTCGCCACGGCTGCCTGAGCGCACCCGTCCCCGAACTTCCCCGAGCCGCACCGGGATTCTCTTTCGCGCGGCAATTCCTTCCCCGAACTACCCGACCTCTGGAGGTCGTTCACCCATGTCGTACACCGAAGTTCCCGGCATCCGCGTCCCGATCCGGATGTGGACCGACCCGGCGACGGTCGAGGGCGCGGCCCTCCAGCAGCTGCGCAACATCAGCTCCCTGCCCTGGCTGCACGGCCTGGCCGTGATGCCGGACGTCCACCTGGGCAAGGGCGCGACGGTCGGCTCCGTCATCGCCATGAAGGACGCGGTCTGCCCGGCGGCGGTCGGCGTCGACATCGGCTGCGGGATGAGCGCGGTGAAGACCTCCCTCACCGCCAAGGACCTCCCGGACGACCTCTCCGCCCTGCGCTCCAAGATCGAGCAGGCCATCCCGGTCGGCCGCGGCCTCCACACCGACCCGGTCGACCCGACCACGCTGCACGGTTTCCGCACGGAGGGCTGGGACGACTTCTGGCACCGCTTCGACGACATCGCGGAGGACGTCAAGTGGCGCCGCGAGCGGGCGATGCAGCAGATGGGAACGCTCGGCTCGGGGAATCATTTTGCGGAGGTTTGTGTAGATATGTCCGATTCGGTGTGGCTGATGCTGCACTCCGGGTCGCGCAACATCGGCAAGGAGCTGGCGGAGCACCACATGACCGTCGCCCGCTCTCTGTCGCACAACCAGGGGCTGGTCGACCGCGATCTGGCGGTCTTCCTCGCGAAGACCCCAGAGATGGCCGACTACCGCCAGGACCTCTTCTGGGCGCAGGAGTACGCGAAGCACAACCGTGCCCTGATGATGGCGCTCTTCCAGGACGTTGTCCGGGGCGAGTTCGCCAAGGCGCAGGTCACCTTCGAGGAGGTGATCAGCTGCCACCACAACTACGTCTCGGAGGAGCGCTACGACGGCGTCGACCTGCTGGTGACCCGCAAGGGTGCGATCAGGGCCGGCTCCGGCGACCTCGGGATCATCCCGGGCTCGATGGGGACGGGCTCCTACATCGTCCGCGGCCTGGGCAACGCTGCGTCGTTCAACTCCGCCTCGCACGGCGCCGGCCGCAAGATGAGCCGCACCGCCGCGAAGAAGCGGTTCACCACGCGCGACCTGGCTGAGCAGACCAAGGGTGTGGAGTGCCGCAAGGATAGCGGCGTGGTGGACGAGATCCCGGGCGCCTACAAGTCCATCGAGAAGGTCATCGAGCAGCAGAAGGACCTGGTCGAGGTGGTCGCCCACCTCAAGCAGGTGGTCTGCGTGAAGGGCTGACCAAATGTTGAGGCGCCCGGAACCGTTCCCGGGCGCCTCATCTACGAAGCTATCCTTCGTGACTGGCAGCCATTGAGGCGCCATCGGCGGATATTGCAGCTCTTCTCGGTGCGGCCGAGCTGTTCTGCTGCTGCCTTGATGCTGGGTGCTGCCATGAGGACGTCATCTTCGGCTTTGGTCCAGCTGCGCTTGATCATGCGCCTCACGCCCGAGGGTCTGACCCACATCGCTGCTTCTGCGGCTGCGGCCTTCTTGCGGTGTAGTGCCATGCAGTCGGGGTAGTAGATGTGGCTGAGGATAGCCACCGCCTCTTCCCTGGAGTAGAAGAGGTTGAAGATCCCGTCCCGCTTGTTCCGTCGGAATGTGCGTCGAGTGCCGGTGAGGCCGTCCAGGTAGCCATGGACGAACGTGGCGATGGCGTCGCTCTGGGTCGTGAGGCTGACGAAGGGGAGATTCTGTGAGGTCCGTCCCGTCGAGCCGTCGGCGTCAATCAGCCCCCGAAGGTAGTCGCGCTCGGAGAGCGGCATGTGCGGCGGCGCAATGATGTCGGACTTCCGCCCCGCTGGCAGGCCGAGCGCCTGCAATTCCTCGCGGAACTCTCGAGCGTAGACGGTCCACATCACTGAGGCGTGCTCCGCCTTGAAGTTCGTTGCGCGCGTCCGGTAGCTGATGGTGCTGTTGTACGGGCAGAGCCGCTGGAACTCCTCCAGGATCGGGGCGTCCCGTGTGGCGAGTTCCACGGAGAGTCGACCGCGGTTGCGGGACTGTTCGGTGAGGTGTCCGTCCGCCTGGAGGAAGGCGAACATGTAGGCGTGCTCGGGTCGTTCGAGGTCGAAGAACGTCATGCCGAGAGCATCAGTGCGATCCGTCGTTCGAGAGGATCGAATGACCACCAGTTCGCTCAATGGTGTGGATGCGATCGAATCCGTGAACAGAAGCGCCCGGCGGTGCTAGACAGCACTGCCGGGCGCTTCGTGCGTGACGCGCGAGGGCTCAGGCCGCGGCCGGGAGCTCGTCGAGGCCTTCGGCGACGAGCTTGGCGAGGCGGTCGAGGGCCTCGTCGGCGTTGGGGGCGTCGGAGGCCAGGATGACCTCGTCGCCGCCCTGGGCGCCCAGGGCGAGCAGGCCGAGCATGGAGGCGGCGTTCACGGGGTTGCCGCCGGGCTTGGCGATGGTGATCGGCACGCCGGTGGCCGTGACGGCCCGGACGAAGACGGAGGCGGGACGGGCGTGCAGGCCCTCGGCCCAACCGATGGTGACGCGGCGCTCAGCCATGAGACGTGCCTTTCCGGTGAAGCTGGTCACGGCCGTGCTCGGGCGAGCGGGGGGAACGACCGTGTTGTCTAGACCAGTGTTGCACGCAGGCAACCCCTGCGAGGCGCCGCGTTCGGGACTTGTGATTGTTTCTTTTCGGGGCATAAGGCCCGGCCAGCGGCCCTGTCCACCCTGCCGTGGGCACGCGCCCGGCGCCATTCGGCTCGCCGCCGGATAACCTGACGAATGTGGAAGACCCCGCGGTGGCGAACCCCGCGCAACCCGACTATCCGCAGCACTGGGAAGCCGACGTCCTGCTGCGCGACGGCGGCACGGCCCGGATCCGGCCGATCACCCCCGGCGACGCCGGGCGGTTGGTGGAGTTCTACGAACAGGTCTCCGACCAGTCCAAGTACTTCCGCTTCTTCGCCCCCTACCCGCGGCTCTCCGACAAGGACGTGCGCCGCTTCACCCACCACGACTTCGTGAACCGGGTCGGCCTCGCCGTGGTGGTCCGGGACCACTTCATCGCGACCGTCCGCTACGACCGGATCGACGCCGACGGCCGCCCCTCCGAGCACGGCACCGACGCCGAGGTCGCCTTCCTCGTCCAGGACGCCCACCAGGGCCGCGGCGTGGCCTCCGCGCTGCTGGAGCACATCGCGGCGGTGGCCCAGGAGCGGGGTATCCGCCGCTTCCAGGCCGAGGTGTTGCCGGAGAACCGCAAGATGGTGAAGGTCTTCACCGACGCCGGCTACACCCAGCGCCGCAGCTTCGCCGACGGCGTGGTGCACCTGGAGTTCGCCCTCGAACAGACCGACCGCTCACTCGCCGTGATGCGCGCCCGCGAGCACCGCGCCGAGGCCCGCTCGGTGCAGCGGCTGCTGACCCCGCGCTCGGTGGCGGTGATCGGCGTCTCCCGCAATCCGCAGACCGTCGGCCGGGCCCTGCTGCGCGACCTGCTCGGCAGCTTCGACACCGAGTTCGAGAGCCGGTACGAGGCCAAGGGCGCCCCGCGCACCGTCTACGCGGTGAACCGCAGCGCCCCGCCCGGCACCGAGCTGGACGGCGTCCCGGTGCACCGCTCGATTCTGGACATTCCCGGGCCGGTGGACCTCGCGGTGATCGCCGTCCCCGAGAGCGTCGTCCCGGCGGCCGTCGCCGAGTGCGGCGCGCACGGCGTGCAGGGTCTGGTGGTGGTCACCGCCGGCTACGCCGAGACCGGCCCGGAGGGCCGCGACCGCCAGCGCGCCCTGGTGCGCCAGGCCCGCGCGGCGGGCATGCGGGTGATCGGCCCGAACGCCTTCGGCCTGATCAACACCGACCCCGACCACCCGCTGAACGCCTCGCTCGCCCCGCACCTGCCGGACCGCGGCGGCTTCGGGATCTTCTGCCAGTCCGGGGCGATCGGCGTGGCCCTGCTGGAGTCCGCCCACCGGCGCGGCCTCGGGGTCTCCTCCTTCGCCTCGGTCGGCAACCGCTCGGACGTCTCCGGCAACGACTTCCTGCAGTACTGGGCCGAGGACGAGGCCACCGAGGTGGTGCTGCTGTACCTGGAGTCCTTCGGCAACCCCCGCAAGTTCACCCGGATCGCGCGCCGACTGGCCACCGCCAAGCCGGTGGTGGTGGTCAAGGGCGCCCGCCACACCGGCAGCCTGCCGCCCGGCCACGCCGTCCCGGCCACCGCCACCGGCCTGCACGATGCCACCGTGGACGCGCTGTTCGAACAGGCCGGGGTCACCAGGGTGGCGACCATCACCGAGCTGTTCGACACCGGTGAGCTGCTCGCCCAGCAGCCGCTGCCGCCCGGTGACCGGGTCGCCGTGGTCGGCAACTCCGACTCGCTGGGCCTGCTCACCTACGACGCCTGCCTGAGCGCCGGGCTGCGCCCGTGCACACCGGTCGACCTCACCACCGCGGCGACCGGCGAGAACTTCCGGATCGCCCTGGACGTCGCGCTCGGCGACCCGGCCGTGGACGCGGTGATCGCCGTCGCCATCCCGCCGATCGGCACTTCCGCGCACGCCTTCATGGGCGGCCGGCTGACCGGCCCGGACGACCCCGAGATGGGCTCGGACGATCCGGAGATCGCCACCGGTCTGCTCGAAGCGGGCGAGCGGGCACGGGAGTTGGGCAAGCCCCTGGTGCTGGCCCACCTGGCCCTGACCGACCTGCCGACCCGGCTGCGCCCGGGCGGGATCCCGGCCTACGCGGCGCCCGAGCGGGCCGTGCGCGCCCTCGCGCACGCCGTGCACTACGCGCAGTGGCGCCGCCGCACCGCCGCGGCGGAGGAGACGGCGCGCGTCCCCGACCTGGACCGGATCGACGAGCCCGGCGCCCGCGCCCTGGTGGACGCGGCGCTCAGCACCCGCACCGCGGTCGCCGCCCGTACCCAGCCCGGCGGCGCCCGGATCACCCTGTCCGACTCCGAGGCCCGGCTGCTGCTGGCCCGCTACGGTGTCGACGTCTCGCCCACGCTGGCCGCCCCCGACGAGCGGGAGGCCGTCCGGGCCGCCGAGCAGCTCGGCTACCCGGTGGCCCTGAAGGCGACCGCCCCGCACCTGCGCCACCGCCCCGACCTGGGCAGCGTCCGGCTGGACCTGACCGGCGAGGAGGGCCTGCGCCGCGCCCACCGCGAGCTGGACGCCCTGCTCGGCGGCGCGGCCGGTGCCCAGCTGGTGGTGCAGCGGATGGCCCCGCGCGGCGTGGACACCGTGATCGGTGCCACGGTCGATCCGGCCGTCGGCGCGATCCTGTCCTTCGGCCTGGCCGGTGCCCCGGCCGAGCTGCTCGGTGACGTGGCCCACCGCCTCGTCCCGGCCACCGACCAGGACGTCGCCGGTCTGATCCGCGAGGTGCGGGCGGCGCCGCTGCTGTTCGGCTGGCGGGGCGCCGAGGCGGTGGACACCGCCGCGCTGGAGGAGTTGCTGCTGCGGGTGTCGCAGTTGGTGGACGACGTACCGGAGATCGCCTCGGTGGATCTCGAACCGGTGGTCGTCGCCCCGCACGGGCTGGCGATCCTGGGGGCGCGGGTGCGGGTCGCCCCGCTGCCCGTCCGCAGCGATCTGGGCCCGCGCGCGATGAGCACCCTGTAATCTTCCTTGGTTGCGCCTGCCCGTGGGCGCTGATGTCCGAAGCTCGGCGCCGTGCCGCCCGCTTCGTCGGCGGACCATGCCAGGATGGAGTTATGGCGAAGACCGGTACCACCACCACTCAGGACCTGCGCTCGGCGATCGAGCGCAGCGGCTACTACCCGGCCCTGGTGTCCGAGGCGGTCGAGTCCGCGGTGGGCCCGGAGCCGATCAGCTCCTACCTGGTGCACCAGGAGACGACCTTCGACTCCAACGAGGTGCGCCGGCACGTGACGGTGCTGGTGCTGACCCCGACCCGGTTCGTGGTGAGCCACACCGACGAGCAGTCGGGTGACGCGGGCAGCCCCGCCGTGCCGTTCGCCACCACCTCGACGGAGAGTGTCCGGCTGGACCGGATCGGCTCGGTCGTGCTGAGCCGGATGGTGGCGAACCCGGAGACGTACACGCCCGGGACGCTGCCGCGCGAGGTGGTGCTGACCATCGGCTGGGGCGCGGTGCAGCGCCTGGACCTGGAGCCGGCCGGTTGCTCGGACCCGAACTGCGAGGCCGACCACGGCTACACCGGTTCGGCGACGGCCGACGACCTCTCGCTGCGGGTGAGCGAGGCCGGGGACGGTCCGGAGACGGTGGCCCAGGCGCTGCTGTTCGCCCGGGCGCTGTCCGACGCGACGATCGACAACGGCCCGCGGGTCTGAGGTCCCGGCCGGGCCCCGTCGCGCCCGGCCACCGAGCCCCGCCGTTCCCGATCGCGCGCCCGCCCGCGGTCCCGCCCGCTACGAATCCGGTTCCATGTCCTTCGCACCCTCCGACGGCTACGACGCCTTCGAGATCCTCGACCCGGCCGACGCCCCCGCGCCGCCGTACGGCAGCGGCTCGCTCTGCGACCTGCTGCCCTCGGTGGCGGCGGGCCTGGGCGTCCCGGGGTTCACCGCGACGCTGCCGATCGCCCCGGCCGACCGGGCGGTGGTCTTCCTGGTGGACGGCCTGGGCTGGGAGCTGCTGCTGCGCCACCCCGAGTACGCGCCGTTCCTGTCCTCGCTGGCCGGGAGCTCGCTGGGCGGCTCCGGCCGGCCGCTGACCGCGGGCTTCCCGTCGACCACCGCGACCTCGCTGGCCTCGGTCGGCACGGGCACGCCGCCCGGCCTGCATGGCCTGGCCGGGTACACGGTGGCGGTGCCGGGCACCGACTACCTGATGAACCAGCTGCGCTGGCAGCCGCACACCGACCCGAAGGTCTGGCAGCCGTACCCGACGGTGTTCGAGCAGACCCACCGGGCCGGGGTGGCGACCGCCCAGGTGTCCTCCCCGCTGTTCGCCCAGACCCCGCTGACCAGGGTGGCGCTGTCCGGCGGGACTTTCCTGGGCCGTACCACCGGCGAGGAGCGGATGGACCTGGCCGCCTCCTGGCTGGCCGAGCACGACCGGGCGCTGGTGTACACCTACGTCAGCGAGCTGGACGGCGCCGGCCACCGTTTCGGGGTGGACTCCGACGAGTGGCGGATGACGCTGGACGCGGTGGACCGGCTGGCCCGCCGGCTGGCCGAGCAGTTGCCGCCGCGGTCGGCGATGTACGTGACGGCCGACCACGGCATGATCGACGTCGCCCCCGAGGACCGGATCGACTTCGACGAGGACTGGGAGCTCGGTGCCGGTGTCGCCCTGCTGGGCGGCGAGGGCCGGGCCCGGCACGTGTACGCGGTGCCGGGCGCCGCGGCCGACGTGCACACGGTCTGGAGTGAGGTGCTGGGCGACCGGATGTGGGTGGCCACCCGGGACGAGGCGATCGCGGCGGGCTGGTTCGGCCCGACCGTCGACGAGCGGGTGTACCGGCGGATCGGCGACGTGGTCGCCGCGGCGCGCGACGACATCGCGATCGTCGCCTCCCGCAACGAGCCCGGCGAGTCCGCGATGATCGGCCTGCACGGCTCGATGACTCCGGTCGAACAGTTCGTGCCGCTGCTCGAAGTCCGGGGCTGAGGCGGCCCCTTGACCCCTTCGCGCCCGAACCCCCTTGATGTGAAAGGCCCTTGCTCCACCCATGGCTGAACTGGTGTTCTTCTCGGGCACGATGGACTGCGGCAAGTCGACGCTGGCGCTGCAGATGGACCACAACCACGCCGCGCGCGGCCGGCAGGGCGTCATCCTGACCCGCAACGACCGGGCCGGCGCCGCCACCATCTCCAGCCGGCTGGGCCTGCGCGCCGACGCGGTCGAGGTGACGGACGACTTCGACTTCCACGGCCACGTGGTGCAGCGGCTCTCGGCGGGCGGCCGGGTGGACTACCTGATCTGCGACGAGGCCCAGTTCTTCGCCGCCGAGCAGGTGGACCAACTGGCCCGGGTGGTGGACGAGCTGGACATCGACGTCTACACCTTCGGCATCACCACCGACTTCCGGACCCGGCTGTTCCCCGGTTCGCAGCGGCTGATCGAGCTGGCCGACCGGGTGGAGGTGCTCCAGGTCGAGGCGCTCTGCTGGTGCGGCGCGCGGGCGACCCACAACGCCCGTACGGTCGGCGGCGTGATGGTGGTCGAGGGCGCCCAGGTGGTGATCGGCGACATCTCGGTGAGCGAGGACGAGATCGGCTACGAGGTGCTGTGCCGCCGCCACCACCGCCGCCGGATGACCGCCGCGACCGCCCGCGCCTCGGTGCTCTCCCCGGACGTGCTGCCCTTCGAGGAGCAGCAGGTCTAACCGCCCCGAGCCGAAGGGGTGCGCCGGTGCCGAAAGCGAGGAGCGACAAGCGGGGGACGAGCGCCGGAGCGACGACCGTCGGCGCCGGGTCCGAGCGCCCCGGAGGCGAGTGGGCGAGTCACAGGGCTTCGAGCACCGAGAAGTGCCCGCCCTGCGGGTCGGCCAGTCGGGCGGCCCGGCCGCGGGCGGTGTCGTGCGGTTCGACCAGGACCCGGCCGCCGAGTTCGACGGTGTGACGGGTGGTCAGCTCGGCGTCCCGGACGGCGAAGTGGGTGCGCCAGCGCGGCGGGTGGCCGCGCAGGTCGGCGCGGTGGCGGATGCCCGCGACCGGGCGCCCGTGCACCAGCAGCGCGCTCTCGTCGGCGGTGGGCCGGACCGGCCGGTCGAGCACCGTGCCGTAGAAGGCGGCGGCGCCGTCGGCGTCCGGGGTGAGCAGTTCGGCCCAGGCGGGCCCGCCCGGGTCCATCCCGGCCTCCCGGCCGAGGTGCTGCTCGGCCTGCCAGAGGCCGAAGACGGCTCCGGAGAGGTCGGCGGCGACGGCCATCCGCCCGGCGTCGTCGGCCTGCAGCGGCCCGACCGCGACGGTGCCCCCGCACTCGCGCACCAGTTGGGCGGTGCGGTCGGCGTCGTCCACGGCGAAGTAGGTGGTCCACTGCACCGGGAAGCCGGTGGTGCTGGAGACGCCGAGGCCGGCGACGGGGGTGCCGTCGAGCTCGGCCCGGACGTAGGCGCCGAGTTGGCCGGGCCCGGGGGAGTACGTCCAGCCGAGCAGCTCGCCGTAGAAGGCGCGCGCGCCGGGCAGGTCGTCGGTCAGCAGGCTGACCCAGCAGGGTGTGCCCTGGGCCAGTCGGAGTTCCACCGCGGGCAATGCGGGCCTCCTCACGGGTGTTCGGCGCACGGAGATCCGGGCGCGCGAGGGTGATGCTTCCACCCTGGCGCGCGCCCAACCCTCGACCCGCGCGGAAAGTCCGGCAAAGAGCGCACAAAGAGCCGCGGTTCGGGCGCGCTGCGCGACAATGGCCGGCATGACCACCTTCAACGACGGTTCCCCGCTGATCTCCGCGGCCGAGCTGCGGGAGGCGCTCGCCTCCGCGCGGCCGCCGGTGCTGCTGGACGTGCGCTACCAGTTGGTCGGTGCCGCGCCGGGCGGCCCGACCGCGGCCGAGGAGTACCGGGCCGGGCACCTGCCCGGTGCCCACTTCGTCGAGCTGGACCGGGATCTCGCGGCCCCGCCCGGCGCTCCGGGCCGGGGCGGGCGCCACCCACTGCCGGATCCGGAGGAGTTCGGCGCGGCGATGCGCGGGTTCGGGGTGAGCTCCGGGCGTCCGGTCGTGGTGTACGACGGTGCGGCGTCGATGGCGGCGGCGCGGGCCTAGTGGCTGCTGCGCTGGGCCGGGCACCCGGACGTCCGGGTGCTGGACGGCGGCTTCGCGGCCTGGCGGGCGGCCGGGCTGCCGGTGACGGCGGAGCTGCCGGAGCCGGCGGAGGGCGACTTCAAGCCCGTGCCGGGGCAGTTGCCGACGCTGGACGCGGACGCTGCCGCGGCCCGGGCGCGCAGCGGTCTGCTGCTGGACGCCCGGTCGGGGGAGCGCTATCGGGGCGAGAGCGAGCCGGTGGACCCGCGGGCCGGACACATCCCGGGCGCGGTGTCGGCGCCGACCGCCGAGAACGTGGGCCCGGACGGGAGGTTCCGCCCGGCGGCCGAACTGCTGGCCCGGTTCCGGGCGTTGGGCGCGGGGGAGCGCGAGGTCGCGGTGTACTGCGGTTCGGGCGTGACGGCGGCGCACCAGATCCTGGCGATGGAGGCGGCGGGCCTGGACGCGGTGCTGTACCCGGGTTCGTGGAGCGAGTGGTCGAGCGACCCGGGCCGCCCGGTGGCGGTGACCGACCAGCCGGGCTGACCGACCGGCCGGGCTGAGCGGGCACCCGTTCTGCGGCAAGGTCTTCTGACGGCCACACAGTGCTGCGGGGCGCTACTCCTGCTTCTTGCGCCGGCTGCCGAAGACGATCTCGTCCCAGCTGGGCACGGTGGCCCGGCGGCCGGGCCGGACGCCGTCCGCCTCGGCCTGCCGGTCGGTGGTGCCGACCAGGCGTTCGCGGTGCGGGGCGACGGCGCGCGGCATCAGGATGTCGGCGTAGGCGGAGCCCGCGCCGACCGCCGGGGCGGCGGCCGCGGCCGGCTCCTCGGTCTCCTCGGCGACCTCGGCGGGCACCGGTTCGATCGGGGCGGGGCCGCCGACGGCGAGGTCGCCGCGGAAGGCCGGGACGACGTCGAGCAGGCTGGTCAGCGAGTCCCGGGAGTCGGCGGTGGCCTCGCGCGACTCGCGGACCTCGCGGGCCGACATGATGCGGTCGGCGGAGGGCCGGTCGATCATCGGGCGGGGCGGCCGGTCCTGGGGGAGCCGGGCGATCCGCGGGATGAACGGGAAGACCGAGTCCTCCTCGCGCTCGACCGTCTCGCCGATCAGCGCGCGGGCCTCGTCGTCGTTGGGCTGGACCAGGCGCCGGGGCGGGTCGTACGTCCAGGACGCGCTGCGGCCCTCGCCGTCGGCGCGGTAGGAGAGGATGACCTCCCAGGTGCCGTCGTCGCGCCGCCAGGAGTCCCAGCGTTCGGTGTCCTTCTCGGCGCCGCGCAGGGCGAGCCGCTCGGCGACGGCCTCGCCGAGCTGCGGCCCGGGGGACTCGCCGTTGCGGCGGATCGCGGTCTTGCGGGCGCGCTCGGCCATGAAGGCGCGTTCGGCGAGGACCGGCCCCTCGAAGCGGCGGACCCGGTCGACGGAGATGCCGGCGGCCTGGGCGACCTCCTCGGCGGAGGCTCCGGCTCGTATCCGGGCCTGGATGTCCCGGGGGCGGAGGTGGCTCTCGACCTCGATCTCGATCTGGCCGAGGCGCGGCCGGTCGCCGCGGATGGCCGCGCGCAGCCGCTCGTCGATGGGGAGGGTGTACTCCGTGCTGTCGGCAGCCTTGAGCACCAGCCGTGTGCCGTCGTTGCTGACGGCCACAACCCGCAGTTCGGGCACGGTCACCTCCCGGGTTGTGCCTGCCGACGTCACCTGCGTCGCTGCTCCCGTACTGAGTGTGGCCTGCCCACTCGCGACTGGCCACAACCTTGCTGAGTTCCCCGGCGTGTCGGGCTTACGCCCGGCCACACCGCTGTGGCACGGTTGCCTTTTTGCCACGTCATCCGTCGACGTCGCGTCTGGGTGCCCCGGCCGTCCTCGCACGCGGAGTGTTCGCGACGATCCGGGACCGGCGTCGCCGTGCGTGCCCGCTCAGTGGCTCTTCGTCAAGCTGCCGGTGAAGGCACAGTCGACAAGTCGACCCAAGGCTCGGGCTTTACGAACAGTACTCCATTCGTGGCATCCGGAGGGGCGGCTCGCCGCTCAAGTCTCCCGCGATTCACGGGAATCTCAAGAGCGCGCGCCCCCAACGGCGGACCACCGGCGGATGAACGGTGATCATCTTCACACAATCCGGGAGCGGAGAACCGCATTTTCGTCCCTTGTGTCCTTCTTTGGGCAAGATGGAGAGGCTTGTTCGAGTTGCAGTCGTACGGACCGAGGGATGTTGATGCCGGAGCGGAGCCCCGCCGAGGAGGGCGGCAAGGAGGAGCGCAAGCGGATCGATCTGAGTGTGGCTCAGGTCGTGGCGAGCGCGCTGGCCGCGGTGGTGGGCGCGCTGCTCGCCTCCGAACTCGGCGTGTACGGAACGATCATGGGCGCCGCGGTGGTCAGCATCGGGGCCACCACCGGCGGTGCGGTGTTCCAGCACGTGTTCCGGCGGACCGGCGAGCAGCTGCGCGACGCGGTGGACCGCGGGCCGAACCAGACGGTGAACGGCCTGCGCCAGGCGCCCGCGGAGCAGGAGCACCCGGCTCAGTACGCGGCGCACGAGCCGGCCGGGCCGCCGGTGCTCACCTCGGAGTGGAACGCGCCGCAGGTGGTGCGGGCGCGCCGGCGGCTGGGCTGGCGGGGCTACGCGGCGGTCTCCGGTCTGGTCTTCGTCCTGGCGATGACGCCGATCGTGGCGTTCGAGCTGGCCACCGGCCAGCCGGTGTCGGCGACGGTGAAGGGCCGGTCGGGCGACGGGACGTCCTTCGGCGGCACGGTGACGCGCAAGGACCCGCCGCCGCAGGACGTCCCGTCGCAGCGCCCGTCCACCGGGCGCGGCTCGCAGGACGCGCCGTCCGGCGGAGCCTCGGCCCCGGCGACGACGCGGCCGGGTCGGGAGCCGACCGCCACCCCGGGCACCGGCGCGAGCGGGAGCGCCTCTCCCTCGGCGGGCCCCGGTGCGAGCCCGTCGGCCGGTGCCTCGCCGTCGGCGGGCGGCTCGGGCAGGCCCACCGGTGAGGCCACGCCGCAGCCGCCCGTGCCGAGCAACGCCCCGGCGAACGCGACGGTGCCCCCGCCCCCGCCCGCCACCGCGACTCCTTAGAGCCGGTCGTCGAACTTAGGCCCCCAGTACCCGCCGCAGGTAGTCGTTGCCGAAGACGCGCCGGGGGTCGACCTCGTCGCGCAGGGCGGTGAAGTCCTCGAAGTGCGGGTAGACGCCCGCCAGGTACTCGGCGTCGCGGGTGTGCAGCTTGCCCCAGTGGGGGCGGCCCTGATGGGCGGTCATCAGCTGTTCCACGCCGGTGAAGTAGCCCTGGTCGCGGGTGCCCCGGTAGAGGTGGACGGCGATGTAGGCGCTGTCCCGGCCGGAGGCGGTGGAGAGCCAGAGGTCGTCGGCGGGGGCGAAGCGCACCTCGACCGGGAAGCTGACCTTCCAGTCGGAGCGTTCGACCAGGGCCTTCAGTTCGCGCAGCACCCCGGCGACGGCCGCGCGCGGGACGGCGTACTCCATCTCCAGGAAGCGGACCTTGCGCGGGCTGGTGAACACCTTGTACGCGGTGTCGGTGTAGCTGCGGTCGGACCAGGCGCGGCTGGCGAGCGAGGCGATCGAGGGCACGGCGCCGGGGAAGCGGCGGCCGACCCGGCAGGCGCCCTCCCAGACGGTGTTGGAGAGGAAGTCGTCCTCCAGCCACTCCTTGAACCGGGGCAGCGGGGCGGCCGGTCCCTGGCTGCGGTTGTTGCGCTTGGTGGCGCAGCGGTCGGTGTGCGGGAACCAGTAGAACTCGAAGTGCTCGTTGACGGCGGTGAGGTCGTCGAGGCGTTCCAGCACCTCGTCGAAGGTCATCGGCTGCTCGTGGGCGGTGAGCAGGAAGGCCGGTTCGACGCCGAAGGTGAGGGCGGTGATCACGCCGAGGGCGCCGAGGCCGAGCCGGGCGCCCTGGAAGAGCCGGGGGTTCTCGGTGGGGGAGCAGTGCCGGACGCTGCCGTCGGCGAGCACGATCTCCACGGCGCGGATCTGGGCGGCGAGCGAGCCGGAGTCGCGGCCGGTGCCGTGGGTGCCGGTGCTGGTGGCGCCGGCGACGGTCTGGACCTCGATGTCGCCCATGTTGGTGAGGGAGAGGCCCTCGGCGGCGAGCAGCCGGTTGAGGCGGCTGAGCGGGAGGCCGGACTCGACGGTGACGGTGCCGGCCTCGCGGTCGAGCCCGCGGACGGCGGTGAGGGCGTGCGGCCGGATCAGCAGGCCGTCGCCGGGCGAGGCGATGGCGGTGAAGGAGTGGCCGGAGCCGACGGCCTTGACGCTGCGGCCCTGGTCGGCGGCGCGGGCGATCTCCCTGGCCAGTTCCGCCGCGGTGCCGGGGGTGGCGGTCCGGGCCGGCCGGGCGTTCTGGTTGCCGGCCCAGTTGGTCCACCGGGTGGGGGTCGCGGTGCTGGCCTGGGGCATTGCGCTGCCTCCTGCTCCGTGGCCGATCGGGTCGGCGCGGTCCGGTGCGGCCTGGTCCGTCGGATCCCGGGAGACAGGCCCTACCCGCGGGTAAGGGCCGCGGGTAGGGCGAGATTAGTCAGTTCACCGTTCGACGTCTACGGGTCGGCCGGGCGTTCCGCCGGCCTGGTCGGTGGGCTGCTGGGCGTCGAGTCCGGCGCGCAGCCGGCCGAGTCCGGCCAGGGCGGCGAGGGCGCCGAGCACGCCGGCGGTGAGCGGGACCCAGTAGCCGGCGGCGGCGCCGGAGGCGTCGATCACCCAGCCCGCGGCGGAGGAGCCGACCGCGACGCCGAGGGCCAGGCCGGTGGTGGTCCAGGTCATGCCCTCGGTGAGCTGGGCGGCCGGGACGAGCCGTTCGACCAGGGCCATCGCGGTGATCAGGGTGGGGGAGATGGCGATGCCGGCGACGAGCAGGGCGGCGCCGACCGCGACGAGTCCGCCGATGCCGTGCACGGCGTGGGCGACCAGCAGGATCGGCACCATGCTGAGCGCCATGAACAGCACGCCGAGGAAGAAGCGCTTCGCCATCGAGCCGGTGAGCTTGACCGCGCCGAACACCACCCCGGCCGCGCAGGAGCCGAGCGCCCACAGGGCGAGGATCACGCTGGAGACCGACTTGTGCCCCTGGGCCTCGGAGTAGGCGACGGTGACCACTTCGACCGAGCCGAAGATCGCGCCGGTGGCGACGAAGGTGAGGATCAGCACCTGGAGGCCGCGGTTGCGGATCACCGAGCTGCCCTGGTGCCGGGCGGCCTCGTGGACCGGGGGCTCGGTGGAGCGCTGGCCGGCGAACAGCAGCACACCGACGGTCAGGAAGACCCCGGCGAGCAGCACGCCGGCCTCCGGGAAGACGGAGGTGGCCAGGCCGATGGAGAGGATCGGGCCGACGATGAAGCAGACCTCGTCGACCACGGCCTCGAAGGAGTAGGCGGTGTGCAGCCGGTCGGGGTCCTCGCGGTAGAGGTGCGCCCAGCGGGCGCGGACCATGGCGCCGGTGCTCGGCATCACGCCCATGCCGGCGGCGAACACGAACAGCGTCCAGTCCGGGGCGCCCAGCCGGGCGCAGAGCAGCAGGCCGACGACGGAGCCGATGGTCAGGGCCATGGCCGGGACGATGATCCTCGCCTGGCCGTGCCGGTCCACCAGGCGGGAGACCTGGGGGCCCAGGACCGCCGCGGAGACGGCCAGGGCCGCCGAGACCAGTCCGGCCACGCCGTACGAGCCGCGCAGTTGGGACAGCATGGTCACGATGCCGATGCCGGTCATCGAGATCGGCAGCCGGGAGACGAAACCGGTGGAGGAGAAGGCCACGGTGCCGGGCGCGGCGAATATTCGGCGGTAGCTGGACAGCACGGGAGCTCCGGGCAGGGGGGTAAGGAACAAGTCTGGTCTAGACAGCTTACGTACGTTGGCAAACGGTATTTTCCGGACGCCCGCGCGGCCCCGGCGCCGGTGCCCGGCCCCTCAGTGGCAGGATCGGTGCCATGTCCGACGCGCGCAAACCCTCCGCCTCCGGCGCCGCCCCGTACGACGCCCTGCTGCTGCTGTCCTTCGGCGGGCCCGAGGCCCCCGAGGACGTCGTCCCGTTCCTGGAGAACGTCACCCGGGGCCGCGGCATCCCCAAGGAACGGCTCAAGGAGGTGGGCAAGCACTACTTCCTGTTCGGGGGCGTCAGCCCGATCAACGAGCAGAACCGGGAGCTGCTCACCGCCCTGCGCAAGGACTTCGCCGAGCACGGGCTGGACCTGCCGGTGTACTGGGGCAACCGCAACTGGGCCCCGTACCTGGTGGACGCCCTGCGGGAGATGGCCGGGGCCGGCCACCGCCGGATCGCGGTGCTCGCCACCAGCGCCTACGCCGGCTACTCGGGCTGCCGCCAGTACCGGGAGAACCTGGCCGACGCGCTGGCCGTCCTCGCCGAGGAGGGCGTCCCGGTACCGACCGTCGACAAGCTGCGGCACTTCTACCACCTCCCCGGCTTCGTCGAGCCGATGATCGACGCCGCCCTGGCCGCCCTGGCCGAGCTGCCCGAGGCCGTCCGGCCCGGTGCCCGGCTGGCCTTCACCACCCACTCCATCCCGGACGCGATGGCCGAGACCTCCGGCGCCCCGGACGACCCGGCCCGGGGCACCCCCGGCGGCGCCTACGTCGCCCAGCACCTGGACGTGGCCCGGCTGATCGCCGCGGCCGTCGCCGAGCGCACCGGCGTGGCCGACCGGCCGTGGCAGCTGGTGTTCCAGAGCCGCAGCGGCGCCCCGCACACCCCGTGGCTGGAACCGGACATCTGCGACCACCTGGAGGCCCAGCACGCCGACGGCGCGCCGGCCGTGGTGATGGTCCCGATCGGTTTCGTCTCCGACCACATGGAGGTCAAGTACGACCTCGACACCGAGGCCGTCGCCAAGGCCGCCGAACTGGGCCTGCCGGTCTCCCGCGCGGCCACCGTCGGCGCCGACCCGCGGTTCACGGCCGCGGTGCGCGAGCTCGTCCTGGAGCGGGCCGCCGTCGAACGCGGTGAGGGCGTGACCCGCTGCGCCCTCGGCACCCTCGGCCCCAGCCACGACGTGTGCGCGGTGGCCTGCTGCCCCAACCCGCGCGCCCCGCGCCCGGCCGCCGCCGAGCGCTGACCCCTTCCGGAGGAGAATCCCGTGCCCACCCCCGCCCAGCCCGACGACCGGCTCCTCGACGACCTGCTGGAGGTGGCCCTGGACGCGGCCCGGCGGGCCGGCGCCCTGCTGCGCGACGGCCGCCCCGCCGACCTCGGCGTGGCCGGCACCAAGAGCAGCCCGGTCGACGTGGTCACCGAGATGGACCTCGCCTCCGAGAAGCTCGTCGTGGAGCTGATCGCCGAGCGTCGCCCCCAGGACGGCTACCTGGGCGAGGAGGGCGCCGAGCGGCCCGGCACCAGCGGGGTGCGCTGGGTCGTCGACCCGCTCGACGGCACGGTCAACTACCTGTACGGGCTGCCCTCCTGGGCGGTCAGCGTGGCCGCCGAGGTGGACGGCCGGGCCGTCGTCGGGGTGGTGTACGCCCCGGCCCGCGGTGAGCTGTTCCACGCCGTGCTGGGCCGCGGCGCCCACCTCGACGGCCGGCCGGTCTCGACCCGCCCGGCCCCGCCCTGGGGACAGGCGCTGATCGCCACCGGTTTCAACTACGTCCAGCCGGTGCGGGTGCGCCAGGCCGAGGTGCTGCTGGCCCTGATGCCCGAGGTGCGGGACGTCCGCCGGGCCGGGGCGGCCGCCGTCGACCTGTGCGACGTGGCCGCCGGGCGGCTGGACGGCTACTACGAGCGGGGCCTCGCCCCCTGGGACCGCGCGGCCGGCTGCCTGATCGCCACCGAGGCCGGTGCGCTGGTCGGCGGCCGCCCCGGGCACGGCCCGGATGGCGAGCTGACCGTGGCCGCCGCTCCGGGCGTGTACCAGCCCTTGCAGGAGCGGCTGGCCGCGCTGCGCGCCTGGGCGGACTGACCAGGGCCCGCGAATCCGGAGGGCCCCGGTGAGAACCCTCCGGACATGCGAAGAGCCCTGGCACACGGGGGATGCCAGGGCCTTGGGGTTTCGCACGGCCCCCGCAGGGCCGCTGGTGCCGGAGTGCCGGCGTCGGGTCAGGCGGCGGTGCGGTGGCGGTCCAGCACGGTGTCCACACCGTGCTCGGCGGCCAGACGACGGAGGTCGTCCAGCTCGGACTGCTCCACCTCGGCGAGGAACTCGTCCCCGGCCTCGATCGCGCGGTGCAGGTCCTGCTCGGCGTTGGCTATGCGCTGCAGGATTCCGGCCTTGAAGGCGTCCATACGGGCCCCCTTACTGTGTCGGACGTGCACGGTCGTGCGCTCTCCGCCCCGAGGAGGGTCCAGCCGGTGAATGCGCCCGGTCCGACGAGTGGTGGATCTCCGGTCGGGCGCGGAGACGGCCCTTCGGCCGCTCCCGGTGAATTCCCAGCCCCAGGGCCGGCGCGGATGAACGCACGGCGGGTGGGTGCGATCGGCCAACAGCCAGATCGCGGGTGTGCAGCTGTCCTCCCCGCCCGGGGAGCCGGGAAACCTCCCGGCGGAAGAAAGTTGCCCGTGTCACAGTCCAAGCGGAGTTCTCCCGACACGAACGGTCACCGCCGAGGGCCCCGGGCCTCCTGCCCGAGGGGCAGCTTATCGCTGCTTTACCGCAGGACCAGGCAGGATGGAGCCACCGTCGGAGCCGTGCGTCCGCTTCCGGGGCCGGCCTGGAGAAGGGACAACGACCGTGCGGGTTCTCGTCGTCGAGGACGAGCAGCTGCTCGCCGAGGCTGTCGCGACCGGCCTGCGCCGCGAGGCGATGGCCGTCGACGTGGTGTACGACGGGGAGGCCGCGCTCCAGCGCATCGCGGTCAACGACTACGACGTGGTGGTCCTGGACCGCGACCTCCCGCTGGTCCACGGCGACGACGTCTGCCGCAAGGTGGTCGAGCAGGGCCTGGCCACCCGGGTGATCATGCTGACCGCCTCCGGCGACATCAGCGACCGGGTCGAGGGCCTGGAGATCGGCGCCGACGACTACCTTCCGAAGCCGTTCGCCTTCAGCGAACTCGTCGCCCGGGTAAGGGCGCTGGGCCGTCGCGCGACCGTCCCGCTGCCCCCGGTGCTGGAACGGGCCGGGATCTCGCTCGACCCCGGCCGGCGCGAGGTGATCCGGGAGGGGCGCACCGTCCAGCTCGCCCCCAAGGAGTTCGCCGTCCTGGAGGTGCTGATGCGGGCCGGCGGCGCCGTCGTCTCGGCCGAGCAGCTCCTGGAGAAGGCCTGGGACGAGCACACCGACCCGTTCACCAACGTCGTGCGGGTCACCGTGATGACGCTGCGCCGCAAGCTCGGCGACCCGCCGGTGATCGTCACCGTGCCCGGTTCCGGCTACCGGATCTGACCGGGACCCGCCTCCCGGAGTCCGTCCCCCCGTAGTCCGGCCCGCCGGACTCCGCCCCGGGATCCGCCCCCGAGGATCCCCCGCCGTACCCAGCGCCCGCCCCCGGCGGACGCCCGAGAGGACCATCATGACCACCCCGCCGCCCCCGGCCGGCGGGCCCTCCGGCGCGCCCGCCGGCGGCCCGCGAGCCGTTCCGCCCAAGCCCGTGCACCCGCCCCGCCAGTCCCGTCCGCACCAGCCCGAGACCTACGTCCCCGGTGACGGCCTGCTCGCCTGGCTGCCGTTCCGCCCGACCATCCGGATGCGGCTCACCCTGCTCTACGGCGGCATGTTCCTGATGGCCGGCGTGGTCCTGCTGCTGGTCATGTACTTCTTCGTCCAGCAGTCGCTCCAGGAGGTCGGCCAGCCGCACCTGAGGCTCACCGGACCGGGCATCTCCGTGCTCACCCCGGACGGCCAGGTCCTGACCAACCAGAACGCGCTTGACCAGTGGCTGAACGACAACAAGTCCATCCAGGCCGCCGCGGCGCTCAACACCCTGCTGCGCAAGCTGCTCACCGTGCTGGTCTGCCTCGCCGTGATCGCCTTCGCGGCCGGCTACGCGATGGCCGGCCGGGTGCTGCGCCCGCTCGGCCGGATCACCCGCACCGCCCGTGACGTCGCCTCCTCCGACCTGCACCGCCGGATCGAGCTGGACGGCCCGGACGACGAGCTCAAGGAGCTCGCCGACACCTTCGACGACATGCTGGACCGGCTGGACCGCTCCTTCGACTCCCAGCGCCGTTTCGTCGCCAATGCCTCGCACGAGCTGCGCACCCCGCTGGCGATCAACCGGACCCTGCTGGAGGTCCAGCTCTCCGACCCGGCCGCCTCGCCCGACCTCCAGCAGCTCGGCAAGACCCTGCTGGCCACCAACGAGCGCAGCGAGCAGCTGGTCGAGGGCCTGCTGCTGCTCGCCCGCAGCGAGAACGAACTCACCGACCGGCGCGCCGTGGAGCTGTCCGAGGTGGCCACCCGGGCGCTGGAGCAGACCCGGGGCGAGGCCGACAAGCGGGAGGTGGAGCTGCGCTCCAGGCTCGACCCGGCGGTGGTCGCGGGCAACGGCGTGCTGCTGGAGCGGCTGGCGCTCAACCTGCTGCAGAACGCGGTCCGCTACAACACCGCGGGCGGCTGGGTCGAGCTGGCCACCGCCACCGTGCCGGGCGGCGGCGAGCTGGTGGTCTCCAACACCGGCCCGGTGGTGCCCGGGTACGAGCTGGAGCACATCTTCGAGCCGTTCCGCCGGATCAAGGGCGCCGACCGCACCCGCAGCGACAAGGGGGTCGGTCTGGGCCTGTCCATCGTCCGCTCGGTGGTGCGCGCCCACGGCGGCACCATCGAGGCCACCCCGCGCTCCGGGGGCGGCCTCACCATGCGGGTGCGGATTCCGTCCCCGTAGCCGCCCCTGGCGCCGTTCTGCGCCCTCTCGGCCCCGGACGCTGCCGCGTTCCGTGGGCGACCGTTCCCGGCCGCCCCCGCCAGACCGTCAAGACGACATAAGGCCTGGCGGGGGCGGCTTGTCTTTTCCGGCCCCAGCAACTTACGGTGTCGTAACCTACGCAACCGTAAGTGCGTCCGCCGGTTCGTCCGCCGACGGCTCCGACACGACGCGTGCCCGCCCAACGCGCCCGTCCAGCGCGTGTATCCGTCCCCAGGAGCAAGCCCGTGACCATCGCCCCTGTGCAGAGCAGCCCCTCGCTCGGATCGAGCGGCTGGACCGACGCGCGGCTGATCCTGGCCCTCGAAGAGGTCGTCGAGAAGGAGCTCAACCGCCACCTGACCGTGGCCAAGGAGTGGATGCCGCACGAGTTCGTCCCGTGGAGCCAGGGCCGCGACTTCGACGGCGTGCTGGGCGGCGAGGCCTGGGCGCTGGACCAGTCCCAGGTGACCCCGCTCGGCCGGGTCTCGCTGGTGGTGAACCTGCTCACCGAGGACAACCTGCCCAGCTACCACCACGAGATCGCGACCATGTTCGGCCGCGAGGGCGCCTGGGGCACCTGGGTGCACCGCTGGACCGCGGAGGAGGGCCGGCACGGAATAGCCATCCGCGACTTCCTGCTCGCCACCCGGGCCGTCGACCCGGTGGAGCTGGAGCGGGCCCGGATGTCCCACATGTCGGAGGGCTTCGAGTCCGACAACGCGCACAGCATGCTGCACTCGGTCGCCTACGTGGCCTTCCAGGAGCTCGCGACCCGCATCTCGCACCGCAACACCGGCAAGTACGCGGGCGACCCGCTGTGCGACCAGCTGCTGGCGAAGATCGCCAACGACGAGAACCTGCACATGGTCTTCTACCGGAACCTGCTGAAGGCCGCCCTGGAGCTCGCCCCGGACCAGGCCATGCGCGCCATCGCCGACGTGGTGATCGACTTCCGGATGCCCGGCCACGGGATCCCCGGTTTCGAGCGCGCCGCCGCCCAGATCGCCATCGGCGGGGTGTACAACCTGCGCATCCACCACGACGACGTGCTCCAGCCGGTGCTGCGCCACCTGCGGGTGATGGAGATCGACGGCCTCGGCCCCGAGGGCCTGCTGGCGCAGAACGAGCTGGGCGTCTTCCTGGACGGGCTGGACGGTCAGGCGCGCAAGTTCGAGGAGCGCCAGGCCGCGCTGCTGGCCCGCCGGGAGGCGCGCCGCAACGCCGGCTAGGACGTCTCCGGGGGCGCTTCCGCCGAGCCGTCGCGCCCCCTGAGGGAGGGGGCGGAGTGGGTGGATTTTCCGTGGTTTGCCCCGGAAGATTCTGAACGTGACCAAGCTCACACCGTGTCGCTCCACGATTCCGGGCGACCCCGGAGAGTGATCACCCCATCGGGGGTGCCGATCGCCGTCCGTGATCGGATTCCGGCCCGCCGCCGGTCCGTCGGATTGGTCGGCATCCCTGGTGGGCAAGGGATTCAACGGACACCTGTACGGGGTTCGCTCACTGTGAGTCGCCGGTTCGGAGGGCGCGCGAGGGGTCGACGATGGCCCTGCGTGAGGCCTTTCGCGCCCCGGAGGATCACCCCAACGGAGCCCTGGCTGAGTGTCGATTGAGTAACGGGGCTTGAAGTAAGGCAAAATCTCCGCCTCGGGTCGGGCACAAGACCGACCCCCCATGCGTTACGTGCGCTGGAGATACCGCACACACCGCACAAACCCGGAGGGGGAGAGCGACAATGGCAACCGACTACGACACCCCACGCAAGACCGACGACGAGCTCAACGAAGACAGCATCGAGGAGCTCAAGGCTCGGCGGAACGACAAGGGCGGCGGCTCCGTCGACGTCGACGAGTTCGACGCCGCCGAGGGCATGGAGCTTCCCGGCGCCGACCTCTCGAACGAGGAGCTCGCCGTCCGTGTCCTGCCCAAGCAGGCGGACGAGTTCACCTGCATGAGCTGCTTCCTGGTCCACCACCGCAGCCAGCTCTACAGCGAGAAGAACGGCAACCCGATCTGCCGGGACTGCGGCGCCTGAGCACCGCAGCGGACAGCGCCAGGTGCCCGTGGCTCCCGCGGCACCGGCACACCGCCCCTTCCGGCCCCGGGCAGCGGGGCCGGACGGCAGGTCCGCGGCCCGTCCTGGCGGACGGACCCGGGAGGACGGAGTCGGTCGGCCACGTGCCGACCAGGACAAAGTCGTAGGGACGGTCCCGCAGCAGCGGAACCGTCCCTCTCGGTCTTTCGGGGCCCGTTCAAGGGGCCGGCGGGCGCGTCGGTCAGGTACGGGCGCCGCGCCGGGCCTCCTCCAGGGCCTCGGCCAGCTTCATCGGCGAGCGCGTCGACAGGTAGAGGTACGGCGTCGGGTCGGCCGGATCGCTCACCTCGACCCGCAGCGCCGTCGGGACGTAGCTGCGCAGCAGCATGAAGGCGCGGGGATCGGCCTTCGGACCGCGCCAGGCCGCCGCCTCGGTGGGGCTCAGCGCGTGGGCGGCACCCAGCGCGTCCACCGGGATCCGGGCCGGCCCGGCCACCAGCGAGCCCTGCACCACGCGGATCCGCGCCGAGCCGTAACTGCTGATCGCCACCGCGCCGATGGCGATGCCGGCCACCAGGCCGACCAGGGCGGCCGGCCCACTGACCCGGATCAGGATCAGTGCCAGGGTCAGACCGACTGCGACCGGGAGCAGCCACCAGGAGCGAGGCACCGTGAGGCGTTCGTCGTACATGCCCTCCATTGTGGGCGCCCTGACGCCCGGCTCGGGACGCCACCCCCACCGGAGGTCTTGCTACCCCTGGGTAGGCTGGCGAGCCGTGACCGGTACGACCACCCCCACCACCCCCGCCGACCGGTCGGCGCCCGCGTTGCCGCCGACCCCGACCACCCCGCCGCCGGACGCCGTGATCCCGGAGCGCCACCCCCAGGCGCCCGCCCCCGGCACCCGCCTCGGCTCCCACTACGAGCACTGCTTCGGCTGCGGCCCCCGGCACCCCGGCGGACTGCGGATCGACGCGGTCGCCGGCGAGGGACTCGACGTCACCGCCGAGTTCAGCGTCCGGGACGTGCACCAGGGCGGCCCCGGGCTGGCCCACGGCGGGGTTCTCACCACGGCGATGGACGAGACCCTCGGAACGCTGAACTGGCTGCTCCACGCGCCCGCGGTGACCGGCCGGCTGGAGACCGACTTCCTCAGCCCGGTGCCCGTCGACTCGGTGCTGCACCTGCGCGCCTGGATCACCGGGGTGCACGGCCGCAAGATCTACAGCGCCGCCGAGGGGCGGATCGGCGGCCCCGACGGACCGGTCGCCGTGCGTGCGCAGGCGCTCTTCATCCAGGTGAAGCTGGAACACTTCACCTCGCACGGTCGACCCGAGGACATCGAGAAGGTCCTCGACGACCCGGATCTGATGAAGCGCGCACGAGCCTTTGAGGTGAACCCTTGAGCGAGACCCCCCGTCCGCAGCTGGACGTCCTGATCAGGCGCATCGACGCCGAGCTGCCGCTGCCCGAGTACGCGCAGCCCGGGGACGCCGGTGCCGACCTGCGGACCACCGTCGACGCCGAGCTGGCCCCCGGTGAGCGGGCGGTGCTCCCCACCGGCATCGCCATCGCCCTGCCGGACGGCTACGCGGCCTTCGTCCACCCGCGCTCCGGGCTGGCAGCTCGTTGCGGAGTTGCCCTCGTGAACGCCCCGGGGACGGTCGATGCCGGGTACCGTGGAGAGATCAAGGTGATCGTCGTCAATCTGGACCCGCGCGAGGGGGTCAGCTTCCGCCGAGGGGACCGGATCGCCCAGCTGGTCATCCAGCAGGTCGAGAAGGCCCGCTTCCACGAGGTGGCCGAGCTGCCGGGGTCGGCACGCGCCGAGGGTGGGTTCGGGTCGACCGGTGGCCACGCCGCGGTCTAGCATTCCCGCGGCCTCGCAGGAAGCCGAGCAGGTATTCGCATCGGTCTTGGACCGGGAAGGACAGTGACCGTGTTCCGTCGTCGCCAGAAGAGCGAGGACGCTGTCGAGCAGCTCGCCGACGACGCCATCAGCGCCGACGAGACGGCCGATGACGTCGAAGGTTCCGCCGAGAGCGAGAACGTGACCGAGCTGGACCCGGCCGACAAGGTCGGCCTCCCGCCGGCCCCGCGGCCGGACGGCCCGTGGGACCACACCGAGCTGGAGACGCCGGAGGAGGGACGGGTCGACCTCGGGGGTCTGCTGGTCCCCGGCGTCGAGGGCATGGAGCTCCGCGTCGAGGTCGCCGGTGACGCGATCGTCGCGGCCACCCTGGTGCTCGGCAACAGCGCCATCCAGCTCCAGGCCTTCGCGGCCCCGAAGTCGGAGGGCATCTGGGGGGAGGTCCGCGAGGAGATCGCCAACGGCATCACCTCGCAGGGCGGTCTGATCGACGAGGAGGAGGGCCCGCTCGGCTGGCACCTCCGTGCCCAGGTCCCGGTGCAGCTGCCGGACGGCACCCAGGGCGTGCAGCTGGTGCGCTTCGTCGGCTGTGACGGGCCGCGCTGGTTCCTCCGCGGTGTGATCTCGGGCCAGGCCGCCGTGCAGCCCGAGATGGCCGGCATCCTGGAGCAGGTCTTCCGGCAGACCGTCGTCGTCCGCGGCGAGACCCCGATGGCTCCGCGCGACCCGATCGTGCTCAAGCTCCCCGAGGACGCCCAGATGGTCGCCGACGGTGGCGGGGCCGCCGCTGCGCCCGAGGGCGAGGGCCGCTACGGCTCGCTCGACCCGTTCGCGCGCGGCCCGGAGATCACCGAGGTCCGCTGACCGCCTCCTCGGTCGTCACTGCTGATCGCCTCCGCCCGGACCCCGGGCGGAGGCGATTTGCATGTGGCGGGTCGGTCCCCGTACAGTTCCGGAGTCGCCGCGGGAGACCGGGGCGACAAAGCGGAAAGTGAATCCGATGAATGAAACTCCGGAAAACGGAGCGGAAAACATCTGATAAGCTTGAAACACGAAAGAACGAAGCGCCCGGAGGGCCCGCTGGAAGGCGGTCCGAAGGAAGCGTCCGTTCCTTGAGAACTCAACAGCGTGCCAAAAGTCA
>NZ_JBHYGR010000077.1:0-42740 GCF_042738155.1 Kitasatospora sp. NPDC059088
GACATACGTGAGTCCGCTCATCAAGGTGCGCTCCCTCTAGGCGATGTGACCTAACGAGACACGACCACTGTGGGACACGGCATGTGCCGCGATACGCCTCGTGGTCATCCCGGCGTCCGAACGCCCGCGGTACCGCGCCACCCTGCGTACCCGGCCGGCGACCCCGCGGCTCTTCCGCCGCCACGCTCCCGGCAGGTGCTGGAACGGACGCCCGATGCTGGGCCTGGTCGCGAAAACTGCAGTCATCGATCTCTCCTGTCTGGATACTTACCGGTCCCTCTCGCGGGTCCCGGCCCGACGGGCCCGGACCCGACACCCACTCACATCGACCACCCGAAACGGCTGGTCAGGCCGATCACCACCGGCACCACTCCGATCAGGACGAAGGCCGGCAGGAAGCAGAGTCCGAGCGGCGCGGTGGCGAGCACCGCGGCCCGGCGGACCCTGACGTGGGCCGCCCGGGCGGCGGCGGTCCGCTGCTCCCGGGCCAGTTCGACCAACGGACCGGTCGCGGGAGCTCCACCGAGGCTCGTCCGGACCAGGCACCGCGCCAGCGGCGCCAGCGCCGCGTGCCGTGCGCCCAACCTGGTCCAGCAGAGCTCCGGCGGTGCACCCAGGACCAGTTCGGCCCCGATCGCGACCAGCCTCGGCCCCAGCGGTGCGCCCACGCTCCGCCCCACCGCCGCCACCGCCGCCGAGGGCAGCGCCGCCGCTCCGAGGCAGGCCGCCAACAGATCGGCGCCCAAGGGAAGTTGCCTGAGCAGCAACTGCTCCTCCAGCATCGCCCGGCGATCCGTCGGCGACCTGGCCCGGGCCGACCACCGGTGCACGCCCACCGCTGCCAGCACCCCGGCCACCGCACCGGGGCCACCACCGACCAGCGCCGCCACCGCCAGCCCCGCGACGACCGCCGTCGCCAGTCGCCGCCGGGGTCCAACCCCGCTGCGCCCAACACCGGTGCGCCCAACATCGCTGCGCCCGGGCCCGGTTCGACTCCGCACCTCCTCTCGTTCCCGCTGCCAGGCGAACGCCCTCCGTCCGGCGCTGCGCCCCGCCCCGTGCCGGGCCACCCCGGCCGCAGCCGCCGATAGCGCCACAGCCGTCACCGAAAGCCCGGCCGGCACCCACCCGCCCAGTCGCATCACCCCGCCCCCGCTCCGACATCGAGCGCCCACAGGCCCCCTCGCCGCCCACCGCCGCGCCGAGGCAGGCCCGTCACCCCAGGACGGCTCCCCACACCCCAGGGGGCCTCCAACGCGCCCTGGGCCGCCGCCCGGACGATCCGGGCCGTCCAGAGCACCCCCAGGCCCTCCAGCACCGCCCCCGCCCCCAGACAGCCGAGTCCGGCCGGGGTGTGCAGCAGGACCTCCACCGGACGGGCCCCGAGCGCTCCGCCCAGGAGCAGCCCCGCGCCCGGCAGGGCGGCCAGGACCGCGATCGTCGCGCGCGGTCCGGCCAGCTCCCCCGCGATCTCCTCGGTCAACGCCCGCTCGCCGCGCAGCGCCTCCGCGACCCGGTCCAGCGCGGCGGCCAGCCCCGACCCGCCGTCGGAGGCCACCCGCCAGCAGGCCGCGATCGCTGCCGCCCCGCTGCCTCCGGGCAGTTCGGCGAGCAGCTGGAGCGCAGCGGGGACGTCCCCGCCGTAGCGCCCCGCCGCCAGCCGGGCCACCGGCTCCGCGCCGAGCCGGCGCAGCCCGTCCGGGTCCGCGGCCAGCCGGGCCGTGACCAGGTGCAGGGCCTGCTCCGGGGTCGCACCACTGCGCAACTCCCCGGCCAGCGCGGCACACAGCTCCACCACCGCGGCGGCCCGCCGCCCGGCCTCGGCCTCCCGTCGCCGCCGCAGCCGCCACCTCCTCAGGGGGAGGACGGCCAGCACTCCCGCGAGCACCGGCACGGGCGAGGCGGTCGCCTGGCCGGCGACCAAGCCCACCGGCAGCGCCAGTAGTTCGGGCGCCAGCAGCCCAAGCAGCCGACCCCGCACCCGGCCCACCTCCTCCGGCTGCGGCCCGTGGACCGGGGGCCCGTACACCGGGGGCCCGCTGCCCGCCGGCACCAGCCTGGAGCGCCGCCCACCGGGTAGCTGCTCCTGGACCGCCCGCCACCCGACGGCGGCCAGCAGGCACAGCAACGTCACCCAGCAGAGCGCCGGTTGGACCTGCGTCATGTCACCCACCTCCCTGCCCTCGACCCTTCCGGCCCGCTGCCCCGAGCAGCACCAGGGCGCCCGTCGCACACGCGACCAGGAACAGCACGAACCCGATCTCCACCAGCCGCAGCTCCCGCTCGGCCCGGCCCGCTCCCGTCAGCGCCACCGCCGCCGCCACCGACACCTGGGCCGGCACCCACACCGGCACCACGGTCGAGACCGCCGCCACCACGGCCCTCATGGCGTCACCGCCCCGATCGCCACCCCGCGAGCGGCCAGCAGCCCGACCAGCCGTTCCCAGCCCGCCCCCGGCACCAGGCCGCCCGCGGATGGGAACCGCACCGCCGGGGTGGTCACCGCCAGCCCGTTGCCGTCCCCGGCCAGTGTGTGGATCTCCGCCACCCGGCGCCGCCCCGAGTCCGAGTCCCGGACCAGGTGCACCACCACGTCCAGCGCGGCCCGCAGTTGGCTGTGCAGGGCCGGGCGGTCGAGCCCGGCGAGCGAGCCGAGCGCCTCCAGCCGGACCGGCACGTCCGCCGCCGTGTTGGCGTGGACGGTCCCGGAACCGCCCTCGTGGCCGGTGTTGAGCGCGGCCAGCAGGTCCGACACCTCGGCCCCGCGCACCTCGCCGATCACCAGCCGGTCCGGCCGCATCCGCAGTGCCTGCCGGACGAGGTCCCGCAAGGTGAACTCGCCCAGCCCCTCCTGGTTCGGCGGTCGGCTCTGCAGTCGGACCACGTGCGGGTGGGCCGGCCGCAGTTCGGCGGAGTCCTCGGCGACCACGATCCGTTCGTCCGGACCGACCAGGCCGAGCAGGGCCGCGAGCAGGGTCGTCTTGCCCGAGCCCGTCCCACCCGAGACCAGGAGCGACAGCCGCGCCCGCACGATGCCGGCCAACAGCTCCGCGCCCTCCGGTGGCAGCGCGCCGCCCGCCACCAACTCGTCCAGCGTGAACGGCCGGGGCCGCCACACCCGTAGCGAGATGTGCGTGCAGCCGGCCGCGATCGGCGGCAGCACCGCGTGCAGCCTGGTGCCGTCCGGCAGTCGGGCGTCCACCCAGGGCCGGGCGTCGTCCAGGCGCCGCCCGGCCGCAGTGGCCAGCCGGTGGGCCAACCGCCGCACCGCCTCGGCGTCGGCGAACCGGACCCCGGTGGCCCGGTGCAGACCGCCGCCACGGTCGACCCACACCTCGTCCGGACCGTTCACCAGCACGTCCGTGACGTCGGGCGCCGCCAGCAGCCGCTCCAGCGGGCCCGCACCCACCAGTTCGGCGCGCAGCGAGCGCACGGTGTCCAGCACTTCGTCCCCGCCGAGCGGTGGCCGGGTGGCCCGCAGCACGGCTGCCACCGAGCCCGCCGTCGGGGCGGCCCCGGACTCGGCCAGCCGCAGCCGGACCGCGTCCACCAGCTCGGCCGACCGCTCCTCGCTGGCCGTCCGACCGTACGGGCAGGGCCCGTGTCCGGCCGGGCCCGGCCCGCCGGGCGGCGGCACGCTCCGGAGCGGCCGGTGCTCCCGCGCACCGTCGCCCGGGGCCGGGGCACCACCCCGCGTTCCTGTCCTGCGCAGACGGACCATCAGTACGCACCTCCTCCGACCGCCGACACCGGCGGCAGCACCTCGTTCAGGAAGCTCGCGCAGAAGCGCGCGAGCGGACCGCCCTCCCGTGTGCCGGGCGGGACGCCCTTCTCGACGTCCTCGGTCAGCCCCGGCTCCGGTTCCAGCTCCCCCGCCAGCTCCAGCCGCAGCCCGCGGGCGATCCGGTGGGCCGGGAGCCCGCCGGCCCGCACCGGCCGCACCACGGCCCGGACGTCCCCGAGCCGCATCCGGGCCGCCGCCGCGACCCGGTCGGCGGCCGCCACCGCACGCAGCTCGGCCGGGACGACCAGCAGCGCCAGGTCGGACTGCTCCAGCGCCTGCCCGGCGGCCGCGTCCAGGTGGCGCGGCACGTCGACCACCACCAGCCCGCCGCGCCGTCGGGAGGCGGCGAGCACGCTGCGCATGGCGGCCGGCGGCACCGTCAGGGTGTCGCCGCGGTCCCAGGACAGGCAGGACAGCCCGGAGAGCCGTTTGAGGGCCGGCAGCGCCCTGGCGAGTTCGGCCCCGCTGACCCGCCCGCGCGAACCGGCCAGGTCGGGCCAGCGCAGCCCGCGGGCCGTCTCGCCGCCGAGCAGGATGTCCAGGCCCCCGCCCAGTGGATCGCCGTCGAGGAGCATGGTCCGCCGCCCGGTCCGCGCGGCCGTGACCGCGAGGGCGCAGGCCAGGGTCGAGGCCCCGGCCCCGCCCCGGCCGCCGAGCACCGCGACGGTGACGGCCGGGGAGCCGACGCCCTCGGCCGCGTCCGCGATCCGGTCCAGCAGCCAGGCCTCGGCGTCGGGCAGGAACAGCACGTGCTCGGCGCCGAGTTGGACGGCTCTGACCCACACGCCGGGGTCGTCGAGGTCCAGCCCGAGCAGCAGGACCCCGCTGCGCCGGCCCAGCCCCGCGCAGTGCTCCGCCCGGTCGTCCCCGACCAGGACCAGCGGGGCGGCCTCCCACAACTCGCGCGGCGGCGGCGCGCCCCTGATCAGCCGGGGCTCGGTGCCCGCTGCCGCGCAGACCCGCAGCAGGTGCTCGGCCAAGTCCTCGTCCCCGGTGACCACGAGCGGCCCGGTGGCCGCGGGGCCCTCAGCGGTGACGTGGGAGGTGATCGGCGTCGACATGGTGTTCTCCCCTCTGTGCCGCGGCCACCAGGGGCTGCCGCGGCACGCGTCGGACGGTTCCGACGGACGGCCGCCAGGCAGACCTCTGGGAGAGGAAGGGGTGAGGCCCTGCCCGGCGACCGCCGCCGACCATCACGGTGGGGGGAGATCCGGATTCCGTCATCCACGTTCCGATTGCCTGTGGATAACTCGGGGGTTGTGGATGAAAACGTTCACTCGGACGGGGGGCTATTCGTCGAAGAATTGACGAAAGGGGGTCGCGGGGACGGCCCGGCCGTCCATCGCCCCCAGCCGACCACCCTCCCCACCCCCGCCCCAGCGGCCCTGCGCGCGCCATCAGGACGGCCCCGCGCGCCCCGCCAGGACAGTCCCGCTCACCCCCGCCGGAACGACCCCGGGGAGCCGATCGGAACCAGCCGTGGGCATCCTGCGCGTCATGAGCAAACGGCAACGCAGAGTGACGAAAGGTGGTGGACGGATCGAGCCGTCGACACCACCTGTACACCTCGGGAAGGACCGCGCGGAAGCCTGCGCGAAGGGCCTTCAAGCCCTGAAAATGGCCCCGGACGTGCGACGACCCCCGCCGGGGGGGAGAGCGGGGGTCGTCTATCCACAGCCCGACTCGGGGGGGAGGAGCCGGACCGGGTTAGCACGGTCGCGAACGATCCGTGACTTCCATGGTGTACCCGAGCGGCCAGAAACACAAACCCGCACGCCCACGAGTACACCGAATGGCGGGGTGTTTTGCGGCTCCCTCTATCCTCGGTTCCCGTGGACACCACCGAGAACGCCGACGACCACGCCGACGAGTCCCAGGGCGACCCCACCGGGCCCGAGGAGCCGAGCGCACCCGCCCGCCCCCGGCCGACCGGCCTGCGGACCGCCGCCTTCTTCGACCTCGACAAGACCATCATCGCCAAGTCGAGCGCGCTGGCGTTCAGCCGGCCTTTCTACCAGGGCGGCCTGATCAACCGTCGGGCCGTACTGCGCAGTGCGTACGCCCAGTTCGTCTTCCTGGCGGGCGGCGCGGACCACGACCAGATGGAGAAGATGCGCGAGTACCTCTCCGCGCTCACCCGGGGCTGGAACGTCCAGCAGGTCCGCGAGATCGTCGCCGAGACCCTGCACACCCTGATCGACCCGATCATCTACGACGAGGCCGCCTCACTGATCGAACAGCATCACGCGGCCGGCCGGGACGTGGTGATCGTCAGCAGCTCCGGCTCCGAGGTGGTCGAGCCGATCGGCGAACTGCTGGGCGCGGACCACGTGATCGCGACCCGGTTGAAGGTCGAGGACGGCTGCTACACCGGCGAGATCGAGTACTACGCCTACGCGGAGAACAAGGCCGCGGCGATCCGGGAGTTGGCCGGGACGGAGGGCTACGACCTCGCCGCGTCGTACGCCTACAGCGACTCCTCGACCGACCTGCCGCTGCTGGAGGCGGTCGGCCACCCCTCCGCCGTCAACCCCGACCGCGCGCTGCGCAAGGAGGCGCAGGCCCGGGAGTGGCCGGTGCTGGTCTTCGACCGGCCGGTGCAACTGCGACGGCGGGTGCCGGAGTTCTCCGCGCCGAGCGGTTCGGTGCTGACGGCCGTGGCGGTCGGGACGGCCGCGGTGACCGCCGGGGTGATCTGGTACCTGGCCCGCCGGCGCCGCCCGGCCGCCTGAAGCGCCCACCGGAAGACCTTGATCCACCGCAATCCGGTGCGATCCACCGGGAAAGCCCTGAAACGGGCAGATCAGCACAGACTTCCCGTTTCGGGTTCCCCTTTCGGCCGAAACGCGATACAAAGGAAGCACGGCCCGCGAGACCCGGTCAGGACCGAAGAGGTCAAACCGACAACGCAGTTCAGGCCCCACGGACCGCACGTACAGACATCCGAGCACCCACATGCAGCCGACCCGCTGTCGGGCCGCCGGACCAGACGAACGGGCAGGATCCCCGTCTGATCGGCACTTCCGGTGCATGCTTGGTCACCCGGCTGTCTGCACCAGCGGCGGCACCCAGCAGGATCAGGTGCCGCCGCATCTTCGTGTCCGCGGGGTTCGCGTCGCGCGGACTCTCCGCCCGGGCTCAGGCCATGCCGCGCTGCATCGCCTCGCAGACCGCCGTGCTCTCCCGCACCCCCAGTCGCAGCGCCCGCCCGCAGTGGGCGATCCAGGCCGCCATGCCCTCGGACGTGCCCGCCAGGTAGCCCGCGAAGGCCCGCCGGTAGGTGTCGGTGCCCAGCTCGGCCAGGCCAACCTCGGTGGGGCAGATCGACTTCGGGTCGAGGCCCTCGGCGATCAGCACGATCCGCTGGGCGGCCCGCGCGATCATCCCGTTGTGACTGCCGAACGGCCGCAGGGCGAGCAGTTCGCCGTGCACCACCGACGCGACCACCAGGGCCGGCGTCCCCACGCCCTGCCCCTCCGCGCGGGCCACCAGCAGCCGGGAGAGCTGGTCCAGCCGAGCCGCGACCTCCTCCGCGCCCGGCGCGGGCGGCAGCACGGGCGTCGGCCCGACCGCGGCCTCGACCTCGACGCTCTCCACCGGTTCGAGCTCCAGCGGGAAGAGCTCCTCGGCCCCCTCCCCCGCCCGGCGCGGCCGGCCGGCGGCCGGGTCGGTGTCGCCGACCGCGAGCAGGTGCAGCCGGGCCAGCACCTGGAGCGGCGAGTGCCGCCAGACGCTGAGCAGCTGACCCGCCTCGGCCGTGATCCGCAGGGCCGCGCCGACCGTACGGGCCTCGGCGTCCGCGCTGAAATCGGTCCGCCGGCGGACCTCCTCCAGGGGCCAGTCGGCCCCGGCCACGGCCGCCGACGCGCGGGCGCCGCGCAGCGCGGACTCGGAGGTGACCTCGGCCGCGCGGCGGCGCATCACCCGGTGGCCGTAGAGCCGGTCGACGGCCTTGCGCACCTCGGCCACGGCGTCGGGCACCCCGGGGAGCTGGGCCAACGGGGCGAGGGGATCTGTTCCAGTGCTCACCTACCCGAGAGTAATGAACGGGCGGCCCCTCCCGGAACAGCAACCCCGCATCACCCGTTAGAGGCAATCCTCACTTCCCTCCCCCGGCGGACCCCAAACCCCGGCTAGCATGGCCACTATCGGAGACGATAACGATTTCCAGTTAGAGGGCGCCCCCACCTGCGCGCCCCTGAGCACGCGGCCCGCCCCCAGGGCCCAGAGCGAGAGCCGGAGCCCCAGATGAAGATCGCCTTCGTCGGCAAGGGCGGCAGCGGGAAGACCACGCTGTCCGCACTGTTCATCCGCCACCTGGCCGCCATCGGCCGACCGGTGATCGCCGTCGACGCCGACATCAACCAGCACCTCGGCCCCGCACTCGGCCTGACGGACGCTCATGCGGCCGCCCTGCCCTCGCTCGGCGCACACCTGCCGGAGATCAAGGAGTACCTCCGGGGCAGCAATCCGCTGATCCGTTCGGCCGACGAGATGATCAAAACCACGCCGCCCGGGCACGGTTCGCGCCTGCTGCGGATCGTCGAGGAGAACCCGGTCTACGCCGCCTGCGCCCGCCCGATCGCGCTGGACGAGGGCTCGGTCCGGCTGCTGGCGACCGGCGCGTTCACCGAGGAGGACCTCGGGGTGGCCTGCTACCACTCCAAGGTCGGCGCGGTGGAACTGCTGCTCAACCACCTGCTGGACGGCCCGGACGAGTACCTGGTCACCGACATGACGGCCGGCTCGGACTCCTTCGCCTCCGGGCTGTTCACCCGCTTCGACCTCACCTTCCTGGTCGCCGAGCCCACCCGCAAGGGCGTCTCGGTCTACCGGCAGTACAAGGACTACGCCCGGGACTTCGGCGTGCAGCTGCGGGTGATCGGCAACAAGGTGCAGGGCCCGGACGACCTGGCGTTCCTGCGCCGCGAGGTCGGCGACGACCTGCTCACCACCTTCGGGCAGTCGGACTGGGTACGCCGACTGGAGCAGGGCGCCGAGCCGCCCTTGAGGTCGCTGGAGCCGGCCAACCGGGCCGTGCTGGAGCAGCTGCGGGTCGAGGCCGAAGCCGCGTACGGGCTGCGCGACGAGCACCGCTACACCGCGCAGGCGGTGCTCTTCCACCGGCGCAACGCGGAGAGTTGGGCCAACGCCAAGGTCGGCATCGACCTGGCGACCCAGGTGGACGAGGACTTCGTCCTCGGCGGAATCCCGAGCGGCCGTCCGAGCGGACTCCCGGCCGGAGCCCCCGTCTGACATCACCGCGCGGTCCCGAGCACGGCACCGCCACCGACCGGACGGGCCGCGGCCTCCCCCTCACCCCGGGGGACGCCGCGGCCCGTTCGCCGTTCCGGCCCCACCCCCGGCCGACGTCCCAGGGCCGCCCAAGGAGCGTCCAGGGACCGGCCCGAGCCTCCCACCAGCAGATTCCCGTCCGTTCGAACACCACCCAATGGGGTGAACCGGCGATTTTCCGCTTCCCTCCGAGAACAACGCTGTGCAAAGCTTTCATTACCCTCGGTTTACCGAGTCTTGATGGCCCGTTCCGGCGGCCTTCGGCGAGACATCCCGCTCCTCGCCCTGGCCCCTGGCGGGCCCAGATGGTCGACGCCGGCCGGTGACACCCGCATTCCCCGCCGCGCCCACGCCATCCCGCCACACCGTCGCGACCCACGACAGCCGATCCGCCCCGGAGCCCCACCCCGGACTCACCACCGGACCTGACTGCGTTCGTTCCCCCGGACAGACGGGAAGACCATGACCCTCGACATCTCCAGCGCACCCATCGCCTCCGACACCACCGACCACGCGCCACCCGGCCCCGGCTCCCGGGCTCGGTGGGCCCAGGACCTCTCCGCCTCCGTGGTGGTCTTCCTGATCGCCGTGCCGTTCTCCCTCGGCATCGCGCTCGCCACCGGCGCCCCGCTCACCGCCGGGCTGGCAGCAGCGGCCGTGGGCGGCATCGTGGTCGGGCTGTGCGGCGGCACCCCGCTCATGGTCAGCGGCCCCTCAGCCGCGCTGACCGTGATCACCGCCGGACTGATCGCCCAGTACGGCTGGCGGGCCACCTGTGCCATCACCCTCGCCGCCGGACTGCTCCAACTCCTGCTCGGTGCACGCCGGGTGGCCCGGACGGCGCTCGCCGTCTCGCCCGCGATCGTGCACGGCATGCTGGCCGGGGTCGGGCTGACCATCGCCATCGCCCAGCTGCACGTCGTCCTCGGCGGCTCCCCGCAGAGCTCGGCGATCGCCAACCTGCTGGCGATGCCCGGGCAGTTGGCCGGTCCGCACCCACCCGCCCTGCTGGCCGGCTCGGTGACCGTGGCCGTGCTGCTGGGCTGGCCCAGGCTCGGCCGACTCCCGGGCCGCGCGGGCGAGTTCGGTGCCCGCCTCACCAAGGTGCCCGGCCCGCTGGCCGCCGTGGCCGTCGCCACCGCGCTCGCCCTCGCCCTGGACCTGCAGCTCGCCCACATCGAACTGCCCGCCTGGCAGCCGCACTCACTGGTGCCCGCGCTGCCGCACGGTTCGCTCGCCGGGGTGCTCGCCGCCGTCCTCACCGTCACCGCCGTCGCGAGCGTGGAGTCGCTGCTGTCCGCCGTGGCGGTGGACCGGATGTCCCAGCGCACCGGCGACCTCGACCGCGAGCTGCGCGGGCAGGGCCTCGCCAACCTGGTCAGCGGGCTGGTCGGCGGACTGCCGATCGCCGGCGGCGCCGTCCGCAGTACGGCCAACGTCCGGGCCGGCGGGCAGAGTCGGTGGGCCTCGGTCATGCACGGGGTCTGGGTGCTCACCGCCGCCCTGGCGCTGACCGGTGGGCTGCGCCGGATCCCGCTGGCCGCACTGGCCGCCTTGGTGCTGGTGGTCGGGCTGCAGATGGTGAGCTTCGCGCACATCCGCAACGTGCACCGGCACCGCGAGTTCCCGGTCTACCTGACCACCCTGCTCGCCGTGGTGGCCTTCGGCGTGCTGTGGGGCGTCGGCCTCGGCGCGGCCACCGCCGTGCTGCTCGCGCTCTACCGGCTCACCCGGGCCCACGTGGACGTCGCGACCGGCCCCGACGGCTCGGTCACCGTCCAGACCCACGGCCCGCTCACCTTCACCGCCGTCCCCCGGCTGAGCCGGGCGCTGGCCGGGATCCCCAGGGGCGCCGAGGTCACCGTCGTGCACGACGGTTCCTTCCTGGACCACGCCGCCTACGAGACGCTGCACGACTGGCGAACGGGGTACCAGGCCGCGGGCGGTCAGGTCTCGCTGGTGACGCGGCGCCAGGACGACGAGGTGCTCGACCCCGACGGCACCGTCCGCGCGGGCAGTTCCCCGGGCCCGCACCGCTGCCGGGCCTGGACGCCGTGGGGCGGCCACCACTGCATCGAGCAGCAGGAGGACCCGCACGGCCGGCTGCTGGACGGCGTCCGGGTGTTCCAGCAGCACACCGCCCCGCTGGTCAGGCCCGAACTCGCCCGGCTGGCCCGGGAGGGGCAGACGCCGTCCCAGCTCTTCCTGACCTGCGCGGACTCCCGGATGGTGACCAGCATGATCACCAACAGCGGGCCGGGCGACCTCTTCACCGTCCGGAACGTCGGCAACCTGGTGCCGGCCCCGTTCGAGCCCGGTGCGGCCGACGACTCGGTGGCCGCCGCGGTGCAGTACGCGGTCGAGGCGCTGGAGGTGCGCTCGATCACGATCTGCGGCCACTCCGGCTGCGGCGCGATGAAGGCCCTGCTGGACGGCGTGCACGAGCGCCCCGGGTCACCCACCCCGCTGACCCGCTGGCTGCGCAACGGCCGCGGCTCGCTGGACCGGCTCCGCCGGGCCCCGGCCGAGTTCGCCGACCGGCCGGTGGTGGACCTCGCGGAGCAGCTCTGCATCACCAACGTGGTGCAGCAGTTGGACCAGCTGATGGCGAACCCCGCGGTGGAGCGCCGGGTCGAGGAGGGCACCCTGCGCCTGGTCGGCATGTACTTCGACTTCGCCACCGCTCAGGCCTACGTCCTGGACCGCGCCGCCGGGACGTTCAGCCCGGTCGAGGCCCGGCCGGAGGGCGATTCGGCCGAACGGGTGAGAAACGACGCCCGGATTCCGGCCGCCGGCAGCGAGGAGGGGCCCCAGCTGGCTGCCTGAGAGCCGGGTCCGTGTCTCCGCCGGGCGGGCCGGGACACGGGCCCTCCGACCGCCGTACGGCCTGCCGCCTCCGGGCAGCGGGCCGTACGGCGGTCGTGCCGCAGTCGTGCCGCAGTCGTGCCGCGACCGGGCTGCGGTCGAGCTGCGGTCGAGCTGCGGTCGAGCCGTGATCGGGCTGCGGTCGAACCGACATCGAGCCGGGATCGCCGCCGGGGCCACCACCATGACCGTCACCACCGTCGTGACGGGCATCATGATCACCGTCGTGACCGGCACCACAGTCGTGGGATCGTCGTACCAGGATCGGCCCACCGTACGGCGGATTCGGCGATCGACCGTTCGACGATCGGTCAAAGGTCTACACCAATTGCAAGGAGCCTCTTGTCAACTGGCCCGTTCGCCTGGTGAGCTGTGCGCTGGGACACACGGGACAATCCCCACGCACGGGATCGCCCCAGATCATGACTCGATGAGGAGTGCGCGTTGAGCAACGAGAGCCTGGCCAACCTGCTCAAGGAGGAGCGGCGTTTCGCCCCGCCGGCAGAGCTCGCCGCAGCGGCCAACGTCACCGCGGCCGCGTACGCCCAGGCCTCCGAGGACCGTCTGGGCTTCTGGGCCGAGCAGGCCCGTCGCCTGAGCTGGGCCGTCGAGCCGACCGAGACGCTCGACTGGTCCAACCCGCCCTTCGCCAAGTGGTTCGCCGACGGCAAGCTCAACGTGGCCTACAACTGCGTCGACCGCCACGTCGAGAACGGCCTCGGCGACCGGGTCGCCATCCACTTCGAGGGCGAGCCCGGCGACAGCCGCTCGATCACCTACGCGCAGCTCAAGGACGAGGTCTCGCAGGCCGCCAACGCGCTGCTGGAGCTCGGCGTCCGCAAGGGCGACCGGGTCGCCGTGTACCTCCCGATGATCGCCGAGGCGGTCGTCGCGATGCTCGCCTGCGCCCGGATCGGCGCCACCCACTCGGTGGTCTTCGGCGGCTTCTCCGCCGACGCCGTCGCCTCCCGCATCCAGGACGCCCAGGCCAAGCTCGTCATCACCGCCGACGGCGGCTACCGCCGCGGCAAGCCCTCCGCGCTCAAGCCGGCCATCGACGAGGCGCTCACCAAGGTCGACGGCGTCGAGCACGTCCTGGTGATCCGCCGCACCGAGCAGGAGATCGCCTGGACCGAGGGCCGCGACGTCTGGTGGCACGAGATCACGGCGCGTCAGTCCACCGAGCACGCCCCCGAGGCGCACGAGGCCGAGCACCCGCTGTTCATCCTCTACACCTCGGGCACCACCGGTAAGCCCAAGGGCATCCTGCACACCTCGGGCGGCTACCTCACCCAGGCCAGCTACACCCACCACGCGGTCTTCGACCTCAAGCCGGAGACCGACGTCTACTGGTGCACCGCCGACATCGGCTGGGTCACCGGCCACTCGTACATCGTCTACGGCCCGCTCTCCAACGGCGCCACCCAGGTCATCTACGAGGGCACCCCGGACACCCCGCACCAGGGCCGGTTCTGGGAGATCGTCCAGAAGTACGGCGTGACGATCCTCTACACCGCGCCGACCGCGATCCGCACGTTCATGAAGTGGGGCGACGACATCCCCGCGAAGTTCGACCTGTCCTCGCTGCGGGTGCTGGGCAGCGTCGGCGAGCCGATCAACCCCGAGGCGTGGGTCTGGTACCGCGAGCACATCGGCGGCGGCAAGGCCCCCATCGTCGACACCTGGTGGCAGACCGAGACCGGCGCCATGATGATCAGCCCGCTGCCGGGCGTCACCGAGACCAAGCCGGGCTCGGCCCAGCGCGCCCTGCCGGGCATCGCGGCCACCGTGGTGGACGACGAGGCCAGGGAGGTCCCGAACGGCTCCGGCGGCTACCTGGTGCTCACCGAGCCGTGGCCGTCCATGCTCCGCACCATCTGGGGCGACGACCAGCGCTACATCGACACCTACTGGTCGCGCTTCGAGGGCCGCTACTTCGCCGGTGACGGCGCCAAGAAGGACGAGGACGGCGACATCTGGCTGCTCGGCCGGGTCGACGACGTCATGCTGGTCTCGGGCCACAACATCTCCACCACCGAGGTCGAGTCGGCCCTGGTCGGCCACCCGACCGTGGCGGAGTCCGCCGTGGTGGGCGCCGCCGACCCGACCACCGGCCAGGCCATCGTCGCGTTCGTGATCCTGCGCGGCGGCGTCACCGAGACCCCCGAGCTGGTCGAGGAGCTGCGCGCCCACGTCGGCCGCACGCTCGGCCCGATCGCCAAGCCGAAGCAGATCAAGGTCGTCGGCGAGCTGCCGAAGACCCGTTCCGGCAAGATCATGCGCCGTCTGCTGCGCGACATCGCCGAGGGCCGCGAGGTCGGTGACACCACCACCCTCGCCGACAGCACGGTGATGAGCCAGATCCAGGCCCAGCTGCCGCCGCACGGCGACGGCAACAGCAACAACGGCTGATCGAGGCGTCAGAAGCCTTTCAGCAGCCATACGGAGCGGGGCCCCGGGCGGTGCGTGACCACCACCCGGGGCCCCGCCGTCACGTCGTCACAGCATCAGGCCGTCACAGCGTCACGTCGTACGGGGCTCGCCCCTCCACCGCTGCGGTACCGGCCACCGTGCCGATCGCCGTGCCGCGCTGGGCGGCCAGGGTGCGCAGGGTCTCGTAGGCGCCCTGGACGATGCCCCGGCCGCGCAGGACCCGCACTCCCGTCCATGCTCCGGCCAGCACCGCCAGCCCGACCTGGGCCCGCGGACTGAACCCGACGAAGGTGCTGAACCCCCGGGTCGACCCGACCTGGAACACCAGCTCCTCGGCGCCCTCCCCCGCGGCCGGCACCCCCACCGCGTCGACCGCGGCCAGTTCACCGACCGAGCCGATCGCACCGGCCTCGCCGCCGGCGCCGTCCGCGCCGCCCCCACCCTGGCCGGCACCCAGCACACCGCCCGGCCCCCACTGGTTCCAGCCCACGCAGAGCCGGGTACCGCCCCGGCGCCGCCCCACCCTCGGCCGACGGACCTCGCCGAGCGCCGTGCGCAGCGCCGCCGCGTCGGCCCGCTCGGGCAACGGGACGGCGTCCAGCGACAGGTGGGCCTGGAGGTAGCGGAGCATGTCGTCCGCGGTGGAGCGCAGTGCCGAGGCGCCCGGCAGGGCGGGCAGCCGGAAGGACGGCACCCGTCGGCCGCGCCGGTACCCGCTGACGTCCTCCCGGCCGGGGCCGCTGGAGGTGTCCAGCAGGCCGAGCGGCCCGCAGACCCGGGTGGCCAGCAGGTCGTCGTAGCGCTGTCCGGCCGCGTTGGCCAGCAGCAGTCCGAGCAGCCCGGAGCCGAGGTTGGAGTACCGCACCTGGGTGCCCGGGGTGCCCCGGACGGGGGTCCGTGACAGTGCGTCGAGCAGGTGGGTCGGCCCGAACGTGGCGTACGGGCGGGTGAACCACCGGGGTGCCGCGGCCGGCAGCAGGCCGACCGGCAGTCGGGGCAGGCCGGAGGTGTGGGTGGCCAGGTGGAGCAGGGTGATCGGCCGCTCGTGCGGGTAGCCGGGGACGGCGTTCGCGGGGAGGTAGCGGTCGATCGGGTCGTCGTAGCGGACCTCACCGCGGGCGGCCATCTCGGCGAGCAGCAGTCCGGTGAAGGTCTTGGTCACGGACCCGAGCTCGAAGCGGGTGTCGGCCCGGACCGGGTGGCGGCCGGAGCGGTCGGAGTGCCCCCGGCAGGCGACCGTCCGCTCGTCGCCGCGGATCACCACGACGGCGACGCCGCCGTCCGGTCCGGCGGAGCGGAACAGCGGACGGAGCAGCCGGTCGAGGTCCGCCGGGACGTCCTCGGCGGCCTCCGCACGGCACTTCGGGGCGAACTCCGGGGCGAATTCCGGACGAGGGTCCGGGTGGAGCACCCGGCCGGGATGCCGGTCGGCGTCGGCGGGCTCACCGGGTAAGAGGGGCGGTTGGGGCAGGGTGGTGCCACCACCGGACATGGTCGTGCCTCCAGCAGAAACAGCGGGAACAGCTAGAACAGCTAGAACAGCGGGAACCGAAGGGCTGCGCACCGGCCCGGATCGGGCGGGCGCCTGCGATCGACCTTAGGGAGCCGTTCACCCGACTGCACTCGGCCTGGGCCGTTCGGGTACCGGTCCGCTGCTCCTCGGGAGTGCAGTAGCGGCCCTCAGGGCTTAAGTCATTTACTAGGACAATCCGGATGTCACCTGAACGTCCCGCTAGACTGTTAAGGACGCATCAAGGCCCTTGACAGGATCCGCGGGCGTCACAGGGCGCGCCGGGAAGTCTGGTCGGCAACTGCACCACCCGTGCATCCGTTTGCCGCTCCCAGCACCAGGAGGTCCCCGTGACCGACCAGCCGCCCGCCCACGAGCCGACGACCCGCCGCCGGCAGTTCCTCGGCCGGCTGTCGCTGCCCGAGCGCACCTTCGTCACCAACGCCCTGCGCACCGAGACGGTCGGCGGGATGCTGCTGCTGGCCGCCGCCGTGGTCGCGCTGATCTGGGCCAACGTCTGGCCGAACGCGTACGAGAGCGTGCTCGACCACCGGATCGGCCCCTCCGCCCCGCTCCACCTCGACCTCACCCTGGCCAACTGGGCCAAGGACGGCCTGCTGACGGTCTTCTTCTTCGTGGCCGGCATCGAGCTCAAGCGCGAGTTCGTGGCGGGCGAGCTGCGCACCCCGAGCGCCGCGCTGCTGCCGGTGATCGCCGCCGTCTGCGGCGTCGCCCTGCCCGCGATCCTGTTCGCCCTGGTCAACTCCGGCAGCGGCGGCCACCCCGGCGGCTGGGCCATCCCGACCGCCACCGACATCGCCTTCGCCCTCGGGGTGTTGGCCGTGGTCGGCAGTCACCTGCCCTCCGCGCTGCGCGCCTTCCTGCTGACCCTGGCCGTGGTCGACGACCTGATCGCGATCCTGATCATCGCGGTCTTCTACAGCTCCGGGATCAAGTTCTGGGCGCTCGGCCTGGCCTTCGCCGGTCTGGTGCTGTTCTGGTTCCTGCACCGGCGCGGGGTGAAGGGCTGGTACCTGTTCGTGCCGCTGGCCCTCGTGGTCTGGGCGCTGATGCACGAGAGCGGCATCCACGCCACCGTCGCCGGCGTCGCGATGGGCCTGATGCTGCGCTGCCACCGGGAGGGCGACGAGCAGCACTCCCCCGGCGAGCACATCGAGCACCTGGTCCGCCCGCTCTCGGCCGGACTGGCCGTCCCGGTGTTCGCGCTGTTCGCGGCCGGGGTGACGATCTCCGGCCCGGCCCTGCGCGAGGTGTTCACCCAGGCCGCCCCGCTCGGCATCGTGATCGGCCTGCTGGTCGGCAAGACGGTGGGCATATTCGGCGGCACCTGGCTGGCCGCCCGGTTCACCCGGGCCGAGCTGAACCCCCAGCTCAAGTGGGCCGACCTGTTCGCCGTCTCGGTGCTCGCCGGGATCGGCTTCACCGTCTCGCTGCTGATCAGCGAACTGGCGTTCCCGGACGACCTGGCGCTGGCCGACCGCTCCAAGACGGCCGTCCTGGTCGGCTCGCTGCTCTGCGCGGTGGTCGCCACCGTGCTGCTCAAGCTGCGCAACCGGCACTACCGCGCCCTGTGCGAGGAGGAGGACCGGGACGAGGACGGCGACGGCATCCCGGACGTCTACCAGCAGGACGATCCGGCCTGGCGGGCCCGGACCGCCGACCGGGCGGCGCTCGCCGAGGCACCCCGGCCCCGGCCGGGCGAAGGTCCCGGCAGCGACCGCTGAGCCCCGCCGAGGGGCCCGCACCGCACCGCACCGCACCGCACGCCGCACCCCGCGCCGCACCGCACTCCACGCCGTACCGCACCCCGCGCCGCACCCCGCGGCCGCCTTCCGAAGCCAGGACACGTCCCTCCGGCGGGGCCCCGGAGTGGTGTCCGACTGACCGGTAGGGGCATGATTCTGAGCTGTCGACACACCACTGACGCCTCCGGATCCCCCACCGGCCCCGGAAACCGCGCCCCGCGACGGCGTCACGCCGCAACAGCCGCAGAGGAGAACCGCTGATGCCCACAGGAGCCGCAGACCCGTCCAGCAACGGCCGGGCGCCCTACGAGGGCGAGCGTTCGGTGGGGCAGCTGTTCGCGGCGGCCACCGCCGACCTGAGCGCACTCGTCCACGACGAGATCGCGCTCGCCAAGTCCGAGATCAAGGCGGACGTCAAGCGCGGCGTCGCCGGCGGTGTCTCGGGCGCCGTCGCCGCCGTGGTGCTGCTGTTCTCCGTTCCGATGCTGAGCGCCGCGTTCGCCTTCGGCATCCACGCGCTGGGCCTGTCGCTCGGCTGGTCCTTCCTCATCGTGGCAGCCGCCTACTGGGTGCTCGCCGCCGTCCTCTTCCTGCTGGCGGGGCGCTTCTTCAAGAAGATCCAGAAGCCGGAGCGCACCATCGAGGGCGCCCAGAAGACCGCCGAGGTGCTGAGGAACGCCCGGCCGCGCCCGGCCACCCAGGAGGAGATCGACCGGGGCCTGGGCCGCATCCCGTAACCGCCCCCGCCCGTACGTGCCCGGACCCGCCCGCAGCGAGTGCCGGGCACGTGTCCTTCGCACGGATGTGACACGCTCTCGGTATGCCGCTCGACCAGAAGCCCGCTCCCGCGCAGCCGTCCGCCGTCTCCGGCCCCGCCTCGGGGCCCGAGGGCGGCCCGGAGACCGGCCCGGAGGCCGTCGAGGGCGCCGCCGCCCCCGGGCGGTCCGAGGACGCCGCTGCCGAGGCGTGGAGCATCCGGCAGTCCGGTCCGTGGAAGCACCGCGACCTGGCGGCCAACGGCGCCCGTTTCCACATCACCGAGCTGGGCTCCGGCCCGCTGGTGCTGCTGGTGCACGGCTGGCCCGAGTACTGGTGGGCCTGGCGCCACCAGCTGACCGCGCTGGCCGAGGCCGGCTACCGCGCCGTGGCGCTCGACCTGCGCGGCATCGGCGGCAGCGACCGCACCCCGCGCGGCTACGACCCGGGCAACCTCGCCCTGGACATCACCGGGGTGATCCGCTCGCTCGGCGAGCGCCGCGCGCACCTGGTGGGGCACGCCTCCGGCGGCACCCTGGCCTGGGTGGCGGCGGTGATGCGCCCCTCGGTGATCCAGAGCCTCACCGCGGTCTCCGCGGCGCACCCCCGGGACCTGCGCCGGGCGCTGCTGACGGACCGCAAGCAGATCGCCGCCTTCGACCACGTCCTGGGCTTCCAGCGGCCGTGGATACCGGAACGCCGCCTGGTCGCCGACGACGCGGCGCTGGTGGGCCGCTACCTGGACGAGTGGGCCGGGCCGAACAAGCTGGACGGGGCGGCGGTGCACGCGTACCGGCAGGCGATCCAGATCCCCAGCACCGCGCACTGCTCGATCGAGCCGTACCGCTGGCTGCTGCGCTCGATGGCCCGGCCGGACGGCATCCAGTTCGCCCGCCGGATGAAGAAGCCGATCACCGCACCGACCCTGCACGTCCAGGGCGCCGCGGACCCGGTGCTGCTGTCGCACACCGCACTGGGCGGCGGCGAGTACGTGGCGGCGCCGTACCGCTGGCGGCTGCTGCCGGGGGTCGGGCACTTCCCGCACGAGGAGGCTCCGGAGGAGTTCACGGCGGAGCTGCTGGACTGGGTCGGTCGCCACAAGGAGTGACGACCGGAGGGCCCTCCCCAGGGCTCCCGGAAGGGGTCGGAAGTCCCAACTCCCTTGATGTTGCGCTCATATGACATGCGCATGGGCCAGTTTCGGCGCACCCGGGCGGTTACTCCCTCCGGCCCAGGGGCATCCATTCCGGTATGACCTGGATGCCCGATCGCGACGACGCCCCGCGCGGCCGACGCCACAACAGTCCCCAGCGCCCCGCACACCTCCCGGACCGGGCGGAGGACCTCGGCTTCGAGGGCCTCGACCGCCGCCAGCGCGGGGCGCAGCGGCAGCTGGGCATCCCGCGCATCCTCGGCCGGCGCGCCCGGTGGGTGGGCGCACGGCTGCGGCGCGAGACCTGAGGCCCCGCGCCGCTTCCGGCCGCCGTTCAGTTCACGCTCTGCGGCTGATTCACGTTCTGCGGCTAGTTGGCGTTCTGCGCCTAGTTCACGATCTGCGGTGACAGCGCCGTGAACCAGAGCAGCACGAAGGTCGCCACCGACATGATCGGCACCAGCACCTTGGTCTCGACGTTGTTGCCGCTGCGCTTGATCAGCACGATCTCGTAGCGCTCCTTGTGCGGCCACAGCAGCGGCGCGCCCTTCTTGGTCAGGCAGTCGCCCAGCAGGTGCGCCAGCGTGCCCAGCCCGACCGCGTACGGCAGCCAGCCGGGCGCGTTGGGCATCCAGGTGTTCATCCCGAAGGTGCCGAGCGCGGCCAGGCCGATGACGGTGATCCACGCCTCCGGGCCGTTGCTCGGCGGGCAGAGCCGCAGCGCCTTGACCGCCAGCGCCAGCAGGAAGAACGTCACCGTGAGGGTGAAGTAGCGGCCCAGGAAGGTGACGCCGGCCCAGGTGCCGCCGCCCATCAGCGCCACGAACAGCAGCGAGTGGGTGGCGTGCCGGTGCCCGCCGGAGGCCCAGGCCACGAAGCGGCAGAGCGCCTTGGAGAGCGGGCCGAGGAAGTTGGCGATCGAACCGTCGTGGTGGTCGAGGTCCGGCAGCAGTGCCGCGCCCGCGCACAGCACCGTGCCCATCAGTATGTCCGCCGGCTGCAGCGTGGTGTGCAGCAGCAGCGGGGGCAGGAACGGGGCCGAGGCCGCGTACAGCATCGCCCCGCTCACCGCGTGCGAATGACCCATCATCGGACTACCACGACCTCCCGTTGACTCACTCCGGGACGGCAACCCGGTTGAGCCGAACGGGTGAGCGCCGCCGAGGCTACCAGGGCGGCCTGACGGTACGACGGATCCCGCACCGGCGGGCCCCGCGGTTTCGGGGCGCGGTCTCAGAGCGCGCAGCCCTGGGTGTCCACCCGGCCGCTCGCGGTGCTGCCCGCCGTCGCGTCCTCGCGCACCTCGGCCGAGGTCAGCACGTACCCGGTGTCGGCGCTGTCCAGGGACTTGGCGAAGACCACGCCGTACACCTGGCCGTCCGGGGTGAGCAGCGGGCCGCCGCTGTTGCCCTGGCGGACCAGCGAGCGCACCGAGTAGACGTCGCGCACCACCTGGCCGCGGTGGTAGATGTCCGGGCCGTTGGCCTGGATCCGGCCGCGGATGCGGGCGGGCTGGACGTTGAAGGCGCCGTTCTCGGGGAAGCCCGCGACGATCGCGCTGTCGTTGGTCCTCGCCTCGCCCGCGAAGGTCAGTGCGGGCGCGTTGAGCTTGGGCACGTCCAGGACGGCGATGTCGCGCTGCCAGTCGTAGCGGACCACCGTGGCGTCGTACAGCTGGCCGACGCCGCCGATCTGCACGGTCGGCTCGTCGACGCCGCCCACCACGTGGGCGTTGGTCATCACCCGGTGCGGGGCGAAGACGAAGCCGCTGCCCTCCAGGGTCTTGCCGCAGGAGGTCGCGGTGCCGACCACCTTGACCAGGCTCTGCCGCGCCCGGGCCACCGCCGGGCTGTTGGCCAGCGCCGGGTCCGGGGTGTCGACCTGGGTGATCGGCTCGTGCTCGAAGGGGTTGAAGACCTGCGGGAAGCCGTTGCGGGCGAGCACCTTGGAGAAGTCGGAGAACCAGTTCGGCGCGTCACCCGGCAGCGCCTCCTGGACGCCGCTGAGGATCGCCGAGGAGCGGACCTGCTTGGAGACCGTCGGCAGGGACGTGCCGGCCAGCGCGGAGCCGATCAGCCAGGCGACCAGCAGCATCGAGATCACGTTGACCACCGCGCCGCCGGACGCGTCCAGCACCCGGGCCGGACGGCGGTCGATGTGGCCGCGCAGCTTCCAGCCGTAGTGCGCGGTGACCGCCTGGCCGATCGCGGCGCAGACGATCACCACCACCACGGCCACCACCGAGGCCGTGGTGCCGGGGCTGAGGTGGTCGAGCAGCAGCGGCAGCAGCTGGACGGCCAGCAGGCCGCCGCCGAGGAAGCCGACCAGCGACAGGACGCCCACCACGAAGCCCTGCCGGTAGCCCGAAATGGCGAATCCGACGGCGGCGAGGACCAGCAGCACATCCAGCACGTTCACTCCGACACCCTCCCACGCTTCGCGACCGTGCCGCGCCGACGGTCCGTCACGAACCGTCGGCGCCGCCGCCCGGCAGGACCCGGGAGTGCTCGAGGTCGCCCTGGACGAGCGCCAGGGCGTCGTCCGAGAGGTCGACGACCCGGGACGGGTCCCACGGCCGCTCCAGCCCGCTGTGGTGCAGCACCCGGTCGATCACCCCGGCGGTGAACCCCCAGACCAGCCGCCCGGCCACCGCGAAGGCCGGCCCGACGTGCCCGGACGGGTGCCGCAGCCGGACCCGGTTCGCCGGGTCGGCGAGGTCGGCGATCGTCACCCGGAACACCGCGCCGGTCTCGCCCCGGTCCACCGGCCGCACCGGCGACTCCTCGCGCCACCAGCCCAGCACCGGCGTGACCACGAAGCGGCTCACCGGGATGTACAGCCGGGGCAGCGCGGCGAAGACCTGCACCCCGGCCGGGTCCAGGCCGGTCTCCTCCCAGGCCTCGCGCAGCGCCGCCGCGATCGGGCCGGAGCCGTCCGGGTCGCCGTCCTCCGGGTCCAGCGCGCCGCCCGGGAAGGACGGCTGGCCGGCGTGCGAGCGCAGCGAGCGGGCCCGCTCGATCAGCAGCAGGTCCGGCCCGTCCGGGCCCTCGCCGAACAGCATCAGCACCGCCGCCGCCCGACCGCCCTCGCTCGGCGGCAGGAAGCGGCTCAGCTGCTCCGGCAGCACCCGCTCGGCCGCGTCCCGGACCGGCTCCAGCCAGCCCGGCAGGTCGTTCCGCTCGACAACACCCTCGGTCACGCTTCCACCCCCTGGTCCGCGGCCCGCCCCTGGTGGGCGGTCGCGTCGGCGCGGGCGGCAGCCTCGCCGGGGAAGTCCGACGGCGGCCTGAGCCGCTGGCCGGGCTGGCCGCCCATCTCGTACTTGAGCAGCTTGCGGGCCTTCTCCGGATCCAGCTCGCCCTCCCCGTACGCGGGGCAGAGCGGCGCGATCGGGCAGGCCCCGCAGGCGGGCTTCTGGGAGTGGCAGATCCGCCGGCCGTGGAAGACCACGCGGTGCGACAGCATCGTCCACTCCGACTTCGGGAAGATCTCGGCGACGGCCAGCTCGACCTTCACCGGGTCGTCCTCGGTGGTCCAGCCGAACCGGCGGGCCAGCCGCCCGAAGTGGGTGTCCACGGTGATCCCGGGGACTCCGAAGGCGTTGCCGAGCACCACGTTGGCGGTCTTGCGACCGACCCCCGGCAGGGTCACCAGGTCGGCCAGCCGGCCCGGGACCTCACCGCCGAACTCGTCGCGCAGCGCGGTCGAGAGGCCGATCAGCGACTTCGCCTTGTTCCGGAAGAAACCGGTCGGGCGGATGATCTCCTCCAGCTCCTCCGGGTTAGCCGCCGCCATGTCCTCGGGCGTCGGGTACTTCGCGAACAGCGCCGGGGTGGTCTGGTTCACCCGCAGGTCGGTGGTCTGCGCCGACAGCACGGTGGCCACCAGCAGCTGGAACGGGTTCTCGAAGTCCAGCTCCGGGTGGGCGTACGGGTACAGCTCCGCCAGCTCGCGGTTGATCCGCCGGGCCCGCCGCACCATCGCCAGGTGCGACTCGGGCTTCCTCGGCCTCACCGCCGTCTTCTCGGCCACCGTCTTCTTCGCGGCCGTCTTCGCAGCGGGCTCCGCCGCCGGCTTGGTCGCGGTCTTCCGGGCCTTGCTCTCTGCCATGCACGAAGGCTACGCCGAGCGGCGGACCGCTTGGGGCGGATCAAGGAGGAAGAGCGGACGGCCGTGCTCCGGGTCGGCCGAGGAGGTGGCGGGCGGGTGCCGGCGCGTAAGGGCGCGGACGGGCGCCAGGGTTCCGGTGCTCCGTCGACCGGCCCGTTCTAGTCTTCCGATCGTCCGACCATCGAGGGAACGATCGAGGAAAGAGGAAGCATGGACGGGGACTTCAAGGACTTCGCGGACATTCCCACCACCACCCTGGCCGACGTCCTGGGCCGCGCCCGGGTCATGGACATCGGACTGCGTCCGCTGTGGGCGGGCATGCCCCGGGTGGCCGGACCGGCCTTCACCGTGCAGTGCCCGCCCGGCGACAACCTGATGCTGCACGCCGCGATCTACCGGGCCGAGCCCGGCGCGGTGATCGTGGTGGAGTCCGGCGACCTGGACTACGCGCTGGCCGGCGGCAACGTCTGCGCGGTGGCCCAGCGCCGGGGCGTCGCCGCCTTCGTGGCCGACGGCCTGATCCGGGATCTCGCCGAGGTCCGCGACCTGGGCTTCCCGGTGGTCGCCCGGGGCGTCATCCCGATCCCCGGCGCCAAGAAGCAGCTGGGCGCCCACGGCGTCCCGGTGCGCTGCGGCGGCGTGCTGGTGGCTCCCGGCGACATCGTGGTGGCCGACGAGGAGGGCGTCGTGGCGGTGCCCGCCGCCGAGCGGACGGCGGTCCTGGAGGCGGCCCGGGCCAAGCTGGCCAAGGAGGCCGCCGAGACCCTGGACGACTGGGAGGCCGCCCACCGCGCCCGGATCGAGCAGAGCCTGGCCGGGCTGGGCTTCACGGGCTGAGCTCTCACAGAGCCTGTAGGCCGGTACGGGCTGTACGGCCCGTACGGCCCGTACGGCCCGTACCGACCGGTAGCGGGTCAGTAGAGCCCGTTCAGCTCCCCGAAGCCGAGCGCCCCGTCGAGCTCCGCCAGCGTCCCGGCGCCGAGCAGCTCGACGGCGGCCCGGTGGGCCACCGTGTACGCGGCCTGGGCGAGGCCGGTGCCGACGCTGATCCGCCGTACCCCGGTGGCGGCCAGCTCGGCGACGGCCGGCCCGCCCGGCCCGGCCATCGCGTTCACCGGCAGCGGGGAGCGCCGGCACAGCTCGGTGAGGGTGTCGAGGTCCAGCAGCCCGGGGACGAACAGGCCGTCGGCGCCCGCCTGCGCGTAGGCCTCGGCCCGGTCCAGGACGTCGTCGAGCCCGCCCAGTCCGAACAGGAAGACGTCGGTCCGGGCGTTGACCAGCAGCTCGGGCAGTCCGGCCGCCGCGGCCGCCGTCCGGGCCGCGCGCAGCCGCTCGGCCTGCTCGGCCACCGGGAACAGCGGCCCGCCGACGGCCGTCGAGTCCTCCAGGTTGACCCCGGCCGCGCCGGCGCCGACCAGTTCGGTGACGGTCGCGGCCACGTCGGCGGGCAGCGGCCCGTAGCCGCCCTCGGCATCGACGGTGACCGGCAGGTCCACCGCGGCGACGACCCGGCGGGCCGCCGCGACCGCTGCCGCCCGGTCCATCCGCTGGCCGTCGCCGTGTCCGAGCGACCAGGAGACGCCGCCGCTGGTGGTGGCGATGGCCCGGGCGCCGGCCGAGGCGATCACCGCGGCGCTGCCCGCGTCCCAGGCGTTGGGCAGGACGAGCACGCCCTCCGCGAGGAGTTCGCGCAGCCGCAGCGCCCGCTCGCGGGCCTCGGGGATGGTGGACATGGTGGTCACCGGCTTTCGTACGGATCGGTGGGAACACAGGCATCCTGCGCCCCGCTCCGGGCCCGCCACCAGTGATTAAGCTGGGGCCGAATCTTCCGAAGGGAGCCACGGCGTGCGGACGGAACTCCACTTCTCCACCCAGGACTTGGCGCTGACCCGGTTCGCGGTCAGCCCGATGCAGGAGGTGGTGACCAGCCTGCGCGCCCTGGCCCGCTCCCCCGTCCCCGCGCTGCACCGCCGCTGGGCCGGCCAGGTGCGCGGACGGCTGGTCGCCGCCGGACTCGACCGGGGACGACTGGCCGCGATGGTCCCGCCCGAGGGCCACCTGCCCGACTTCCTCAACCCCGCCCCGGCGGGTTGCTCGACCACCCTCGCCGAGGAGCTGGCCGCGATCACCGCGACCGGCGCCGGGCAGGTCCGCGCCGACCTCGACATCCTGGCCGCCGAGGCCGGCGGCAGGCTGCCCGCCGGCCTGGAACCGCTGCACCGCGACCCGGCGGGCCAGCTGCCCCGGCTGGCCGCCGAGATCGAGGCGTACTGGGAGCTGGCGCTCGCCCCGTACTGGGCCCGGATCAGCGCGCTGCTGGCCGCGGACGTCTTCCACCGCTCCCGGCAGGCCGCCGAGCACGGCAGCGCGCGGATGCTGGACGACCTGCACGGGACGGTCCGCTGGGACGGCACCGCACTGCGGCTGGAGGACCGCCACTGCGCGGTGAACCGGCTGAACGCCGCGGCCGGACTGCTGCTGGTCCCCTCGGCCTTCGCCTGGCCGCGGGTGCTCACCCGGGTGCTGCCGCCGGACCCGCCGCAGCTGGTCTACCCGGCGCGCGGCACGGCCGCGCTCTGGGAGGAGCGCCCGGGCTCGGCCGCGCGCACCGACGCGCTGGCCGCCGTCCTCGGCCGCTCCCGGGCCCGGCTGCTGGCCGAACTGGACTCCCCGGCCTCGACCACCGAGCTGGCCCGCCGGACCGGACTGTCCCCGGCCGCCGTCTCCCAGCACCTCACCGCCCTGCGTACGGCCGGCCTGACCAGCGCCCACCGGGCCGGGCACGCCGTCCTCTCCGCCCGCACCGCCGTGGGCGACTCCCTCTTCGATCAGGACGGTCGGGAAGGCGACCGGACGGCCGCCGCCGGGCGCCCCGCCCCGTGACCCGCCGGTACGAATGGCCCCGCACGGCACACCCGGACACACCCCCTCCTCATATGATCGGAGCGACATGCGCCATGCTTGGTGATGCAGAACACTGAACGGAACTTGCGCCGGACGGCCCACCCGCCGGACGGCCGAGAAGGAGGAAGCACGTGGACGACGTTCTGCGGCGCGCCGCACTCTTCGCGGCACTCGACGACGAACAGGCCGGCGAGCTGCGCGCTTCCATGACCGAGGTCACCCTCGCCCGTGGTGAGTCGCTGTTCCACGAGGGCGACCCGGGCGACCGGCTGTACGTCGTCGCCGAGGGCAAGGTCAAGCTGCACCGTGCCTCGCCGGACGGCCGCGAGAACATGCTGGCCGTGCTCGGCCCCAGCGAGATGATCGGCGAGCTGTCGCTGTTCGACCCGGGCCCGCGCACCGCCACCGCCAGCGCGCTGACCGAGGTCAAGCTGCTCGGCCTCGGCCACGGCGACCTGCAGCCCTGGCTGCACGCCCGCCCCGAGGTCTCCATCGCGCTGCTGCGGGCCATCGCCCGCCGACTGCGCCGCACCAACGACGTGATGTCCGACCTGGTCTTCTCCGACGTGCCCGGGCGTGTCGCCAAGGCCCTGCTGGACCTCTCCCGCCGCTTCGGCGTGCAGTCCGAGGAGGGCATCCACGTCGCCCACGACCTCACCCAGGAGGAGCTGGCCCAGCTGGTCGGCGCCTCCCGTGAGACGGTCAACAAGGCGCTCGCCGACTTCGCCGGCCGCGGCTGGTTGAAGCTGGAGGCACGCGCGGTGGTCCTGCTGGACGTCGAGCGGCTGTCGCGCCGCTCGCGCTGACGCTCCGAGCACCGCGAAGGGCCCGTCCGAGCCGGACGGGCCCTTCGGCGTTCCCCGACCGGTCCGGGACCGGTCGGGGACCGGTGAGGTCCCGGACCGGGGTCAGCCCTGGTCCGGGATCAGCCCGTGGTCCTCCAGGTACTCCAGCTGGGCCCGCACCGACAGCTCGGCGGCCGGCCAGAGCGCCCGGTCCACGTCCGCGTAGACCCGGGCGACCACCTCGGCGGCCGTCCGGCAGCCCGCCTCGACCGCGGTCTCCACCTGGGCGAGCCGGGTGGCCCGGTGCGCCAGGTAGTAGTCGACCGCGCCCAGCGCGTCCGCGAGCACCGGCCCGTGGCCGGGCAGCACCGTCCGCACGCCGTGCGCGGAGGCCATCGTGTGCAGGTGGCGCAGCGAGTCCAGGTAGTCCCCGAGCCGGCCGTCCGGGTGGGCGACCATCGTGGTGCCACGGCCGAGCACGGTGTCCCCGGTGAGGACCGCGCCGTCGTCCGGCAGGTGGAAGGTCAGCGAGTCCGAGGTGTGGCCGGGGGTGGCGACCACCCGCAGGTCGAGGCCGCCGACGTCCAGCCGCTGGCCGCCGACCAGGCCCTCGGAGCCCAGCCGGTGCGCCGGGTCCAGGGCCCGCACCTCGGTGCCGGTCAGCTCGGCGAACCGGGCCGCGCCCTCGGAGTGGTCGGCGTGGCCGTGGGTCAGCAGGGTGAGCGCGATCCGCTTGCCGCGCTCCTCGGCGAGGTCGAGCACCCGGCGCAGGTGGCCCTCGTGCAGCGGGCCGGGGTCGATCACCACCGCGAGGTCCGAGCCGGGCTCGGAGAGCAGCCAGGTGTTGGTGCCGTCCAGGGTCATCGGCGACGGGTTCGGCGCCAGCACGCACAGCGCCCGGGCGGTGGCCTCCCCGCCCACCACCGCGGCGGGGTCGCCCGGCAGGACTCCGCTCATGCCGCCACGCGCCCCTCGACGATCCGCCCGCTCCGCCCGCTCACCGGTTGCCCTCCAGGCCGCGGTGCAGGGCCCGCAGCGGCAGGGCCCGGACGAGGGCGCGCTGGGCGACCTCGACGAACGGGACCGGACCGTCACAGGCCGCGGAACGGGGGATCACTCGGCGGGCGGGCAGCTCGGGGGCCGTCCGGCGAGCCACATCGTCGTGGTCCATCGGTCGTCGGTCCTTTCCGGTCGGCGTCTCTCGAAGTCGTCGTGCAACGGTTCGTACCAGGGGTCGTACGAGGGTCGTACGAGGGGTTCGTACAACGGTTGGTACGAGGGGGTCCGTACGGAGGGGTCCTCGTACGGAGGGGGGTCAGGATTCCTCGGCGGGGAACTCCCCGTCGATGGTCAGTTCGTCGTACCCGGGCCAGCGGACCGTCATCCGGTCGCCGCGGACCTCGGCCCGGCCCAGCACCGGCTCCAGCACCCGGTCGGCGGCCGCGTCCAGTGCCTCGGCGGCGGTCCGCACCGACGACAGCTCCCGCAGCACCGTGACCGTCGGCGGCAGCATGCCGAACCGGCCCTCCCGGTGCCCCCGGACCGCCTCGGCGGGCGTCAGCCAGGCGACCCGGTCGGCCTCGCCGACCTCCAGCGCCGCGCGCTGCCCGGCCGGCAGGGCGGCGACGAAGAACCAGGTGTCGTAGCGCCGCTCCTCGAACTCCGGGGTGATCCAGCGGGCCCAGCCGCCCAGCAGGTCACTGCGCAGCACCAGGCCGTGGTCCCGCAGGAACTCGGCGAAGGACAGCTCGTGCGCCTCCAGCGCGGCCCGCTCCGCGGACCAGTCGCGCGGCGCGGCGACGCTCTCCGGGTCCGGTCCGGCCAACAGCACGCCGGCCTCCTCGAAGGTCTCGCGCACCGCCGCGCAGACCACCGCCCGCGCCGTCCGGGCGTCCACCCCGAGCCGCTGCGCCCACTCCTCGGGCGAGGGCCCGGCCCAGCCGGTCTCGACCTCGGCGTCCCGCGGGTCCACCCCGCCGCCCGGGTAGGCGTACATCCCGGCCGCGAAGGCCATCGAGGTGCGGCGGCGCAGCAGGTAGGCCTCCGGTCCGTCGGCGGCGTCGCGCAGCAGCACGACCGTCGCGGCGGGTCTGGCCACCGCCGGGGTGAGCAGGCCGGAGTCGACCGCCCGGATCCGGGCAGGCCAGCCGGGCGGCATCGGGAGCGTCGTTGCTCGATGGTCCATGCCCGGATGCTAAGCGCACGAAGGCGGGGTTGGACAGGCCCGACCCCGCCTTCGTGATCACGCTCGGGGTCAGGCGCTCTTGACGCGCACCTGGAGCTCGACCTCGACCGGGGCGTCCAGCGGCAGCACCGCGACGCCGACGGCGCTGCGGGCGTGCACACCGGCCTCGCCCAGCACGGTGCCGAGCAGCTCGCTGGCACCGTTGATCACGGCGGGCTGGCCGATGAAGTCGGGGGCGGAGGCGACGAAGCCGACCACCTTCACGACCTGCTCGATCAGGTCCAGGTCGCCGATCACCGACTTCACGGCGGCCAGGGCGTTCAGCGCGCAGGTCTGCGCGAGCTCCTTGGCCTCCTCCGGGGACACCTCGGCACCGACCTTGCCGGTGCTCACCAGCTTGCCGCCGACGACCGGCAGCTGGCCGGAGGTGAACACGAACTCACCGGACCGGACGGCCGGCACGTAGGCGGCGACCGGGGCGGCCACCGGCGGCAGGGTCAGGCCCAGCTCGGCGAGCTTCGACTCGACCTTGCTCATGCGTTCTTCTCCCGCTTGAAGTAGGCCACCAGCTGCTCCGGGTTCGGGCCGGGCACGACCTGGACCAGCTCCCAGCCGTCCTCGCCGAAGTTGTCCAGGATCTGCTTGGTGGCGTGCACCAGCAGGGGCGCCGTCATGTATTCCCACTTGGTCATGGCCAGACTCTAGACGAGGTGTCCCGGCGATCGCCGCCGCCCGGGCCGCCGTACGGGCCGCCGCACAGGCCGCCGCCTGGGCCGCCGTACGGGCCCTCGCCGACCGGCGTGTGAGGTGGAGCACAAAGGGGGCATGATTCAGTCCTGGCACCCCAGGTGCTCCGGGCATCGGGAGCGCTCCCTGGTTACCCTCGCGAGAGGGCGTCCTCGCGAGAGGGCACCCGCAGGGAGGGGCGTCCGTACGGAGCGGCACCCTCGTGGAGGGGCGCCCTCGTCCGCGAGCGGCCCCCTCGGCAGGGGCACCCCGCAGGAGGGGCGCCCGCAGGGACGGAGACGGACGGAGACGCAGCGTGGCACGCACCCCCGGCCAGGCGACCCGGCGCGACCCCGACTGGGAGGGGGTCCGGCTGCACGTGGTCAGCGGCAAGGGCGGCACCGGGAAGACCACGCTGGCCGCCGCGCTGGCGCTGGCCCTGGCCGCCGACGGCGGTCGGGTGCTGCTGATCGAGGTCGAGGGGCGGCAGGGCATCGCCGAGCTGTTCGGGATCGCCGCCCTCCCCTACGAGGAGCGCCGGATCGCCTCGGTCTCCCGCCCCCAACTGGGGCTGCCGGCCGGCGAGGGCGGGCCCGGCGAGGTGCTCGCACTGGCGATCGACACCGAGCTGGCGCTGCTCGAGTACCTGGAGATGTTCTACAAGCTCGGCCGGGCCGGCAAGGCGCTGCAGAAGGTCGGCTTCGTCGACTTCGCCACCACCGTCGCCCCCGGCGTACGGGACGTGCTGCTCACCGGCAAGGCCTGCGAGGCGGCCCGCCGCAAGGGCCCGGACGGGCGGCGGCGCTACGACGCGGTGGTGATGGACGCCCCGCCGACCGGGCGGATCACCCGGTTCCTGAACGTCAACTCCGAGGTCGCCGGGCTGGCCCGGATCGGCCCGATACACACCCAGGCGCAGGCCGTGATGCGGGTGCTGCGGTCCCCGGAGACGGCGGTGCACCTGGTCACCCTGCTGGAGGAGATGCCGGTGCAGGAGACGGTCGACGGCTTCGCGGAACTGCGCGAGGCGAAGCTCCCGGTGGGCGGGGTGATGGTCAACATGGTCCGGCCCCCGCTGCTGGACGCGGCCGCGGTGGCCGCAGTGGACGGGGACCACCGCGAGGAGGTCGCGCTGGCGCTCGGCGAGGCCGGGCTGGGCGGGCGCTCGCGCAAGGCGGAGACGGTCCGGGCGGCGGTCGAGCCGCTGATCGACCCGCTGCTGGAGCAGGCCAGGGAGCACGCCGAACGGGTCGAACTGGAGCGGGCGCAACGGGCCGACCTGCAGCAACTGCGGCTCCCGACGTACGAACTCCCCTTGCTGGGCGAGGGCGTGGACCTCGGCGGGCTGTACCGGCTGGCGGGCGAACTCAAGCGGCAGGGGGCGGCGTGACTCCGGCGAACGGCGGCAGCGGTGGCGGCGGCGAGGGCCGGGGTGGTGGTGGCGTCGGCCGGGGTGGTGGTGGCGTCGGCCGGGGTGGCAACGGCGGGAACCGGCTCGCGGTGGACGAGCTGATCGACGACCCGAAGACCCGGATCATCGTCTGCTGCGGCTCCGGCGGCGTCGGCAAGACCACCACCGCCGCGGCGATCGGCCTGCGGGCCGCCGAGCGCGGCCGCAAGGTCGTGGTGCTGACCATCGACCCGGCCCGGCGGCTGGCCCAGTCCATGGGTCTGACCGAGCTGGACAACACCCCCCGGGTGGTCAAGGGGGTGGCCGGGGACGGCCGGCTCCACGCCATGATGCTCGACATGAAGCGGACCTTCGACGAGGTCGTGCTGGCCCACGCCGAGCCCGAACGGGCCAAGGCGATCATGGAGAACCCGTTCTACCAGTCCCTGTCGGCCGGTTTCGCGGGCACGCAGGAGTACATGGCGATGGAGAAACTCGGGCAGCTGCGCGCCGCCGAGGAGTGGGACCTCATCGTCGTGGACACCCCGCCGTCCCGCTCGGCACTGGACTTCCTGGACGCCCCCAACCGGCTCGGGTCCTTCCTGGACGGCCGGGTGATCCGGATCCTGACCGCGCCCGCCAAGGTCGGCGGCCGCAGCGCGATGCGCTTCCTCAACGCCGGGATGGGCCTACTCACCGGCACCCTGGGCAAGATCTTCGGCGCCCAGCTGCTCACCGACGTACAGACCTTCGTCAGCGCGATGGACTCGATGTTCGGCGGCTTCCGCGAGCGCGCCGACCGCACCTACCAGCTGTTGAAGGCGCCGGGCACGGCGTTCCTGGTGGTGGCGGCGCCGGAGCGGGACGCGCTGCGCGAGGCGGCGTACTTCGTGGACCGGCTCGCCGCGGACCGGATGCCGCTGGCCGGACTGGTGCTCAACCGGGTGCACAGCACGGGCGCGCCGCAGCTCACCGCGGAGCGGGCGCTGGCGGCGGCCGAGGCCCTGGAGGAGAACGGCTCGGAGCACTCCTCGCCAGAGGCGGAGCTGCTGGCGGCCGGACTGCTGCGGCTGCACGCCGAGCGGATGCAGATCATGGGGCGCGAGCGGCGGACCCGGGACCGGTTCGTCTCGGTGTACCCGGACGTGCCGATCGTGGAGGTGGCCGCGCTGCCGGGTGACGTCCACGACCTGGACGGGCTGCGGGCCATCGGGGGCCGGCTCAGCGGCGCGGCGTAGTCCGGGCCGGGGCCGGTGGGGGCCGGCTGGTGGCGCGACGCAGTCCGGGCGCGGCGCAGTCCGGGCCGGGTAGGGGTCGGTCCGAGTGGTCCGGGCACTCCGGCCGGGTGGTCCGGGCCGGAACGGGGGAGCCCCGGACCGCGAGGTGCGGCCCGGGTCAGCCCGCCTGGGCGTAGTCCGTCAGTATCACGCCGGTCGCGAGGGACTCCTCGTACTCGGTGCGGGCGGTCTCCAGCAGCCTCCGCCACGACATGACCGTCGGGCGGCGGCGCAGCAGCGCCCGGCGCTCGCGTTCCGTCATCCCGCCCCACACCCCGAACTCCACCCGGTTGTCCAGCGCGTCCGCGAGGCACTCCGTCCGGACGGGGCACCCACTGCACACCGCCTTCGCCCGGTTCTGTGCCGCCCCCTGGACGAACAGTTCGTCCGGATCACTCGTGCGGCAGGCGGCCTGCGCACTCCAGTCGTCAACCCAGCCCATGCCGGCGCCGTCCTCTCCCGATGATTCGAGGCTCCCCCACGGCGGCAACGGCATATTCACCGTTGCCAGTTGAGGACGTTACGGAAGATGGACTGCTTGCAACAGCCCCTTCGGGCTCAATCTCGAATGACCCGATCGGACTATGGGTATCTGTCATCTCACTCGTTGGAGTGATCGCAGGTCGCGGCACTTGCGAGCCGCGAGGCCCCCACTCTCGCCACAGGCGCCGTCACGCAGCGCAACCGTTCACTCGAACACAACAGGCCACAGCTGCCTCAAAACCCGGACAAGGGTGAGCAATTCGGGCAAGTCTCCGCACTCACAAGAGTGAGCGATGTTGACGCACCGAAGCTGTCGCAAGCTTGTGACAAGCCTAGGCGAACACCTGCCCCGATGTACGGGAATCGGGGACGTAGGGTTCTCCCCATGGCACCGAAGCGCCCATCGGCACCCCAGCCCCCAGGCAATCCCGGAGCTCCGCGACGCAAGAGCGGCGGATCACCGATGGACCACGTCGGCAACGGCGTGAAGTTCCTGGGCGTCAGCGTGCTCTCCGGAGTCCTGCTGGCAGGCCTCGCCCTGCCTGCCGTCGGTGCCATGGGCCTGACCGCCAAGGACACGGCGGAGAGCTTCCAGAACATCCCCGACGACTTCAAGACCCCGCCGCTCACCCAGGCGACCCAGATCTTCGACGCCAAGGGCGGCCTGATCGCCAAGGTCTACGAGCGCGACCGCACCGTCCTCACCGCCGACCAGATGTCGCCCTTCATGCGGCACGCCCAGGTGGACATCGAGGACGCCCGCTTCTACGAGCACGGCGCCGTCGACCTCAAGGGCGTCCTGCGCGCCGTCGGCAAGAACGCGGAGAGCGGCACCGCCTCCCAGGGCGCCTCCACGCTGACCCAGCAGTACGTCAAGAACGTCAACGTGGAGAAGGCCGGCGACGACCAGGCGGCCGTCCTGGAGGCGCAGCGCAAGACCCTGGGCCGCAAGATCCAGGAGCTCAAGGTCGCGATCAAGCTGGAGGAGGACCTGACCAAGGATCAGATCCTCACCAACTACCTCAACATCACCTTCTACGGCCACCAGGCCTACGGGGTCGAGGCCGCGTCCCAGCGCTACTTCAGCAAGAGCAACAAGGACCTGACCGTCGCCGAGGCCGCCACCCTCGCCGGCGTGGTCCAGAACCCGTCGCAGTACGACCCGGTGCGCTACCCCGACAACACGGTGAAGCGCCGCAACGTCGTCATCGACAAGATGCTGGAGAACAAGCACATCACCCCCCAGCAGGCGGCCGAGGCGAAGGCCGCCCCGCTGGGTCTCAAGTACAAGGACCCGCAGAACGGCTGCATCACCGCCCAGGCGGGCATGGGCTTCTTCTGCGACTACGTGCGCCACGTGGTCAAGCAGGACCCGGCCTTCGGCAAGAACGCCGACGACCGCAAGAAGCTGTGGGACACCGGCGGCCTGAACATCTACACCACGCTGGACCCGGACAAGCAGGCCGCCGCCCAGAACGCCGTCACCAAGAAGGTCAACGTGACCGACCAGGTGTCGGCCGCGGCGACCATGATGGAGCCCGGCACCGGCAAGATCCTGGCGATGGCCCAGACCCGCCCGTACGGCCTGGACCCGAACAAGAACCAGACCGTCGTCAACCTCAACGTCGACGCCTCGATGGGCGGCGGCAACGGCTTCCAGACCGGTTCGACCTTCAAGCCGATCCTCGCTGCGGCGGCGCTGGAGGCGGGCATGTCGAACACCCAGTCGTTCCCGTCCGAGAACAAGATCGACTACCCCCAGATGTCGACCTGCAACAGCACCTGGAAGAACACCGACAAGCCCAAGGCCACGGTGAAGAACGAGTCGACCGGCGAGGTCGGCCCGTACGAGCTCAAGCAGGCCATGGCGCTCTCGGTCAACACGTACTTCGTGCAGATGGAGCAGCAGGTCGGCCTCTGCGCGATGAAGCAGATGGCCAACAAGCTGGGCATCACCCAGTCGGCGAAGGGCGACCAGTTCCAGGAGGTGCCCTCGATGGTCCTCGGCACCCTGGAGCTCTCCCCGCTGACCATGGCGAACGTCTACGCGACCTTCGCCGCCCGCGGCAAGTACTGCACCCCGATCGCGATCAACAAGATCACCACGGTGGACGGCAAGGACCTCAAGGTCCCGCAGTCCCAGTGCAGCCAGGCCTTCTCCGAGTCGACCGCGGACTCGCTCAACACCGTCCTGCTCAACGTGACCGAGAAGGGCACCGCGGCCGCCCTCGGCCTCGACGACGGCCGCAAGATCGCCGGCAAGACCGGTACCACCGACGAGAAGAAGGCCGCCTGGTTCGACGGCTACACCCCGTCGCTGGCCACCGCGGTCTGGCTCGGCGGCCCCGCCGGCGGCGTCAAGATGAAGAACATCAACATCGGCGGCAAGCACTTCGACGAGGTGTTCGGCGCCGACGGCCCCGGCCCGATCTGGCAGATGGCCATGAACCAGGCGCTCAAGGGCTCGCCGCTGGAGTCCATCCAGACCACCAACATCCCGGACCCCCAGCCGGCCACCCCGCCGGCGGGCGCCAGCCCGACGACCGACCCGAACGCCCAGCAGCCGGGCGCCCAGAACCCGCCGCCGCCCGCACCGGGCGGCGGGAACCCCGGCAACCCCGGTGGGGTGATAGGGGGAGGGTTCACCCTCCCGCCGGGCATGATCGGCGGGGGCGGTAACGGCAATGGCAACGGGAACGGCAACGGCGGCAGGCACTGACCGACCCGGCACCGCCCGGTACGACGGCGAAGGGGCGCCCTCCGGATCTTCCGGAGGGCGCCCCTTCGCCGTGTCGGTGTCGGCGGTACGGCCGTCACTGCGGCGGCAGCGGCGACGGTGACGGCGGCGGCGGTGACGGCGGCGGTGACGTGCAGCTCAGAGCAGCGCGGCCTTCACCGCGGCCGCCACCCGGCCGCCCTCGGCCAGACCGTCCACCTTCGGCTTCACCAGCTTCATCACGGCGCCCATCGCCTGCGGACCGCTCGCCCCGCTCTCGGCCACGGCGGCGGCCACGATCGCGGCCAGCTCCTCGTCCGAGAGCTGCTTCGGCAGGTAACCCGCCAGCACCTCGCCCTCGGCGCGCTCGCGCGCGGCCTGCTCCACCCGGCCGGCCTGGTCGAAGGCCTCGGCCGCCTCGCGGCGCTTCTTCGCCTCGCGGGTGATCACCTTCAGCACCTCGGCGTCGGACAGCTCGCGCTTCTCCTTGCCCGCCACCTCCTCGCTGGTGACGGCGGAAAGCGTGAGCCGGATGGTGGACGAGTGCAACTCGTCCCGGTCCTTGATGGCAGCCGTGAGGTCCTCCTGCAGCTGCGCCTTGAGCGTCGTCATGGGCCCGAGTCTCCCACCTGGGGCGTTCCGTCGCTTGCCATTAACGACTGCCGTCAACGCTTGCCGTCAACGGCTGCCGTCAAGCACCGCCGTCAACGGTCGGCCGCGACCGCCGGGTCCGTAACCACCTACCCTGGTTACATGACCGACGGAGACGGCGCAGCGGAACACCCGACCGGCCTGGTCCTCACCACAGCCGCCGGCGCCCGCTTCCACTTCGACCCCGGCGCCCTCTGCCTGGAACTGCTCACCACCGGCGGCCCCGGCCCCTACGCCCGGTTCGAAGTGCTGCACCGCCCGTCCGACCTCACCGACTGGCTCACACGCTCTCGGCTGCGGCTGCCCGCCGGCACCGTACGGATCACCGAAGGCCAGCTCGGCGCCGCCCGCACCCTGCGCGACGCCCTCTGGCGCCTGGCCGCCGACCGCGCCCACGGCCGCCCCGGCGACCCCGCGGACCGCGCCGCCCTCAACCGGGCCGCCGCCCACCCCCCGCTCGTCCCCCGGATCGCCCCGGACGGCACCGCGGCCGCCCCGCTGCCCGCCGACGGCGCCCAGCTCGTCTCCACTCTCGCCCGGGACGCCATCGCCCTGCTCACCGGCCCGCACGCCGACCGGATCCAGGAATGCCGGGCGCACGACTGCCGGCTGCTCTTCGTCGACACCTCGCGGCCCGGACGGCGGCGCTGGTGCTCGATGGAGCGCTGCGGCAACCGCAACAAGGTCCGGGCCCTGCGCGCCCGCCGGGACACCGACCCCACCGCCCCGGTCGACCCGATTGCCCCGGTCGACCCGATTGCCCCGGTTGCCCCGGTCGACCCGGTGCAGGTCACGGTGGCCGTGTCCGCACCGCGCCACCGGACGTTCACCAGCTGATCCACCGTCTGAGAGCATGGGCTGATGCGACCGCTGTACTCCGTCCCCCTCGGTGTCGCCGCTGCCGGCGCCGCCTGCCTCGCCTACTCCGTCGGGTACGAGGTACGTGCCTTCCGGCTCCGCCGCGTCGAGGTCCCCGTCCTGCCCCACGGTGCCAAGCCCCTCCGGGTCCTCCAGGTGTCCGACATCCACATGGTGGCCGGGCAGGGCAAGAAGCAGCGCTGGCTGCAGAGCCTCGCCGGCCTGCGCCCCGACCTCGTGGTCAACACCGGCGACAACCTCTCCGACCCGCTCGGCGTCCCCGCCACCCTCGACGCCCTCGGGCCGCTGATGGACTTCCCCGGCGTCTACGTCTTCGGCTCCAACGACTACTACGGGCCGGCCCGCAAGAACCCCGCCCGCTACCTCCAGGCCATGCGCAGCGGCGTCCACGGCATGAACAACCCCGACGGCACCGGCAACCGCGGCATCAGCGGCGCCGTGCACAACCCCTGGGAGAAGCTCCGCGACGGCTTCGACGCGGCCGGCTGGCTCGACCTGACCAACACCCGCGGCCGCCTCACCGTCAACGGCCTCGACCTCGAGTTCACCGGCCTCGACGACCCGCACATCCGCCGCGACCGCTACGCCGCCGTCGCCGGCGGCCCCTCCGCCGACGCCGACCTCTCCCTCGCCGTCGTGCACGCCCCCTACCTGCGCGTCCTCGACGCCTTCACCGCCGACCGCTACCCGCTGATCCTGGCCGGCCACACCCACGGCGGCCAGCTCTGCATCCCCTTCTACGGCGCCCTGGTCACCAACTGCGACCTCGACACCCGCCGGGTCAAGGGCCTCTCCACCCACAAGGCCGGCGGCCACCGCTCCTACCTCCACGTCTCCGCCGGCTGCGGCACCAACCGCTACACCCCGATCCGCTTCGCCTGCCCCCCGGAAGCCACCCTCCTCACCCTCGCCCCGGCCCCCCGCTGACCCCGACCGGACGCCCGCCCGAAACCGGATTTCGTGTCTCGGCGAGCGTCCGGTAGAGTTCTACTCGTCGCGAAGGAGACGGAGCGACAAACAGAATGACCGGGGTGTGGCGCAGCTTGGTAGCGCGCTTCGTTCGGGACGAAGAGGCCGTGGGTTCAAATCCCGCCACCCCGACCCAGTACAGAGGGCCCATCGGAGAGATCCGATGGGCCCTCTGACGTTGTATCCGGAGGAGCTCCGGAACCCCGTCCGCTGCCCGTGTACATCCGGGGCCCGTCGGGGGCGGGGTGCGGCCGGGGTGCGGCGGGGCGATCGCCTTCACCGGTCGGGGCGATCGCGGCCCGCTGGGTTCCTTGCGGGGGCCGAGGCCCGGACAGGGCGGCTCCGCTCTGCGTGCCCGCCGGGTGCCCGTACGGGTCGGTCCGCGATGGCTGCTGCCTCTCCCCGTGTCAGAGCGTGGTGGGGAGGGCGGTGCGAGAGGTGATGCCGAGTTTGGGGTAGGCCTTGTAGAGGTGGTGGGCGACGGTGCGGGGGCTGAGGAAGAGTTGGGCGGCGATGTCGCGGTTGGTGAGGCCCTGGGCGGCCAGGCGGGCGATCTGGAGTTCCTGGGGGGTCAGGGGGTTCGGGAGGGTCTGGGAGGGCCGGGGTGTGGGGGCCGGGGTGCCGGTGGCGGAGAGTTCGGTGCGGGCGCGGGTGGACCAGGGGTGGGCGGCGAGGCGGTCGAAGACTTCGAGGGCGGCCGTGAGGTGGGGGCGGGCGTCGGTGCGGCGGCGGGTGCGGCGGAGCCATTCGCCGTAGAGCAGGGCGGTGCGGGCCTGTTCGAAGGGGCGGTGGGTGGTGGCGTGGAGGTCGAGGGCGGCGCGGTAGGCGGGTTCGGCGAGTTCGTCCGGGCCGAGCAGGGCCTGGCAGCGCAGGCGTAGTGCCTGGGCCCAGGGGCGGTCGGCGGCGGTGGTCCAGCGGGCGAAGCGTTCGTAGGCCTCGGCGGCGCGGTCCGGGGTGCCGAGGCGGACGGCGGCTTCGACCAGGTCAGGGACGGCTCGGGTGGCGCTGACGTGGTGCCGGTGCGGGCCGGTGGTGAGGGCCTGGAGGCGGTCGGCGGCGCCTGCGGCGCGGCCCTGGCCGAGGTCGAGCAGGGCGAGGGCCCAGTGTGCCCAGGGGCGGCCGGCGGCGGGGGCGGCGGTCTGCGGGCCGGTGGTGGCGAGCGCGGTGGTGGCCAGTTCGGTGCAGCGTTCGGTGCGGCCGTCGAGGGCGGCCAGGTAGGCGAGCAGGGCGCTGAGTTGGCTGACCCACTGGTGCTGGCCGGTGTCCCGGGCGAGGTCCAGGGCCTCGGTGGCGGTGAGTTCGGCGTCGGCGTGGCGGCCGTGGAAGAGCTCGGCCTCGGCGAGGAAGAACTGCAGGGTGGGCATCACGCCGAGGGTGCCCTTGGCGCGGGCCTCGGCGACGAGTTCGCCGCCGAGGTCGACGGTCTCCTCGTCGCGGCCCAGGACGAGGGTGGCGCCGCAGAGTTGGACCAGGTCGGCGGGGCTCTCGGCGCCGGCCCGGCGGGCGGCTTCGACGGCCTCCCGGGCCGGGGGCAGGGCGGCGGCGGGTGCCGCTGCGGCGGCGGGTCGGCCGAGGGCCGGGAGGACGGCGGCGGGGAGGTAGCGGGCGAGCGGGGCGACGGGGTCGTCGTCGCCGAGCGGGAGGGCGGCGAGCCGGTCGAGCACCTCGGCCACCGGCTCCTCCCCCGCGTACCAGGCGGCGTGGAAGGCCTGGAACAGCATCCGGGCGGCGTGGGCGGGTTCGACGACGTCGGGGGCGTCGGAAGCGTCGGGGGCGTCGGAGGAGGTGGCGAGCGCGAGGGCGGCGTCCAGCAGCAGCCGGTACGCGGTCGGGTAGGAGCCACGCCAGAAGTGCGCGGTGGCCCGGACGTGGTCCAGCAGGGCGTGCGCGAGGACGCTGTCGGTGCGGGCGGCGGCCTCGTCGGCGAGGGCCTCGGCGCGCTCCAACTCGCCTTCCTCGGTGGCGGCTTCGGCGGCCAGCACGAGTCGGCGGGTGGCCGCGTCGCGGTCGGGGGTGAGCCGGGCGGCGCGTTCGTACGCGGCCGCGCCGCCGTGGCCCCCGCGCCGGCCGGTGCGGACGGCGGTGCGTTCCAGCGCGTCGGCGAGGGCGGCGTCGGGGGCGGTGGCGGCGAGGGCGAGGTGCCAGGTGCGGCGGTCGCCGTCCGGGAGTGCCCCGGCGACGGCGCGGTGGACGGTCAGCCGCTGGTGGTGCGGGGCGCGTTGCAGGATCGCGGAGCGCAGCAGCGGGTGGCGGAAGGCGATCCGCCGGTCGGGGGTGACGGTGACCAGGCCGGATTCCTCGGCGGGGGCGAGGTGTTCGGCGCCGACGCCGAGCGCGGCCGCGGCGGGCAGCAGGACGTCCAGCTCGCCGCTCTCCTCCGCAGCAGCGACCAGCAGCAGGGTCTGGGTGGCCGGGGGCAGGCCGGTGACCTGGCCGTGGAAGGCGATCAGCAGGCGGCTGGTGAGCGGCAGCCCGCCCGCGGTGTGCGCCTGCGGGCCGGTGGCGACGGGGAGTTCGGTGAGGGCGAGCGGGTTCCCGGCGGCTTCGGCGAGCAGGCGGTCGCGAACGGCGGCGGGCAGGTCAGGGCCGGCCCGCTCGGCCAGCAGCCGGGTGGCATCGGCCTCGGCGAGGCCGGTCACCCGCACCTCGGGCAGGCCGAGTTGGCGATCGACGGAGGCGCCGGGCTCGGTGCGGGCGGCCAGTAGCAGGGCCACCCCTTCGGCCTGGAGGCGACGGGCGGCGAGCAGCAGGGCGTCCAAGGAGGCCCGGTCCAGCCACTGGACGTCGTCCAGCACGCACAGCAGCGGCTGGTCGGCGGCGAGTTCGGCGAGCAGTCCGAGGGTGGCGAGGCCGACCAGCAGCCGGCCGGCGGGGGCGGGTGCGGGTGTGGCAGATGGTGCCGCTGCCGGATCCTCGGGCGCCTCGCCGAGCCCGAACGCCGCCTCCAGGGCGCGCCGTTGCGGCCCGGGCAGGACGTCCAGCCGGTCCAGGCCGGGAGCAAGCAGCAGGCTCAGCCCGGCGAAGGGCAGTTCCGCCTCGTACTCGACGCCGGCCGCCCTGATCACCCGGAAGGCCGTCCCGGCCCGGGCCACGGCGTCGTCCAGCAGGGCGGTCTTGCCGATGCCCGCCTCACCGCGGAGCAGCAGCGCCCCGGCGCCGCCGTCCCGCGCCCGCGCCAACAGGCCGTCCACCGCGACCTGTTCGTGTTCCCTCCCGTACAGCATGCCCCGACCCTACCGAGCCGACCGCCGGCGCTCCGGCGCAACGGCTACACAGGCGGGTGCGAATACCTACGTACCCCCATGCCTATCCGTGACCGATTCGCCCGCGGCGGCCCGTCCCTACCTTTGTGAGCAGCGGGAACGACCCGCCAACGGCCCACCGGCACACGGGAGACGAACCATGACCGAGATCACCACCGCCGCCCTCCAGCAGCTCGCCGAGCGCTACCTGGCGGTCTGGAACGAGACCGACCCGGCTGCCCGCCGCAAGCTGATCGACGAGGTGTGGGCCGAGGACGGCCGCTACACCGACCCGCTGGCCGCCGTGGCCGGCCGGGACGCGATCGACGCGCTGATCGGCGCGGCCCAGGCCCAGTTCCCGGGCCTGGAGTTCACCCTCGGCCCGGTGGACGCCCACCACGACATCGCCCGGTTCACCTGGAACCTCGGCCCGGCCGGCGCCGAGCCGGTGGTGATCGGCTTCGACGTGCTCGCGGCCACGCCGACGGGCCGGATCGGCACCGTGCACGGGTTCCTGGACCGCGTGCCGGGCGCCTGAGTCCGGGACGGACGTCCGAACCGGGCGGACGTAACCAGGAAGACGGACGTACGAGCAAGACGGGCGTACGAGCAAGACGAGCGTCCAAGCCAAGCGGATGTCTCAGCAAGACGGACGTACGAGCCAAACGGACGTCCAATCCATACGTACGTCCGTACCAGACGCCCGTCCGAACACCGGACAGGCCGGTTCCAGGGGCGCCGCACCCCACGGCGGGGGGGGGGGGGGCGCCACGCCGGGGGGGGGCGCGCGCAAGACGCCGGGGAGAACCAAAGCGGGAGGCACGAGAGCGAAAGACACCACACCCCCCCACGCGCGCCAGA
>NZ_JBHYGR010000078.1:0-866 GCF_042738155.1 Kitasatospora sp. NPDC059088
AAGGGGCCTTCCGGCTGTCTGTGCGCCGCCAGGGACTCGAACCCCGGACCCGCTGATTAAGAGTCAGCTGCTCTAACCAACTGAGCTAGCGGCGCCTGCTGACAGAGAAAACTGTAGCAGCGGCCGGCGGTCGAGCCAAAATCGAATACCGGCCGCCCTCCGTTCACCCCCGGGTCACCAGGACCGGTTCGGCCACGGCGCCGGTACCGGGCTCGCGCGCCGCCCGCACACAGGCCCACAGCACCACCGAGGCCCCGGGCAGCCAGGGCTCCCGCTCCTCCGGGGCGACGATCCAGCGGCCGGTGCCCCGGCCGGGGGAGTCCGGACCGTGCACCATCCGCTGCAACGGCGGGACGGTCACCGCGTCGCCCTTGCCGTGGCACAGCAGCGGCGGCACGTCCCGGGCCCACTCCTCCCAGGCCAGCAGCCGGCGCAGCCGGGGCGCGGTGCCGGGCCGGACGAACAGCAGGGTGCGCCCGCGGTAGGCCGCGACCGGGCCGCAGCCGGGGCCGGAGGCCCACAGCTCGTCCAGCACCCGGCGGCCGAACAGCGACGGCATGCTGATCACGTCGAAGGCCCGCCCGCAGGGCAGCACGGAGGGTGCCCACGGGCGGGCCTCCCACAAGGCGCGCATGCTGCGCGGGTACTCGCTGGCAGAGGCCAGCCAGGCCTCCCCGGCCACGGTGACGTACTCCACCGACTGGTGCGTCCAGATGTCCACGCCCAGCAGCCTGCGCCGTGCGCGCCCCCGGCGTGGTGGAAAGCCCCGTTCGCCGGACAGGGTGACGGGCGATCGCGTACCCTCCGGGGGGGGGGGGCGTGGGCCGCTGCGCGGGGCGGCGGGGGGGGGGGTGTGGGGGGGGCGC
>NZ_JBHYGR010000078.1:876-42133 GCF_042738155.1 Kitasatospora sp. NPDC059088
GCGGGGCCGCCGCGCGCGGGCGCGCCCGCGCCGCGCGCGCCGCCGCGGCGGGCGCGCCCCCCCCCCCCCCCCGCCCGCCGCCCCCCCCCCCCCCCCCGGGGAGGGTCTGCGGAAGGGGCCGGGGCGGGACGCGAGGGGCGGGGTTCGAGGGGCGGGGTTCGAGGGGCGGGGTTCGAGGGGCTGGGTCAGTCCTCGTGGCGGCGCGGCTGGATCAGGCCTCGGCCGTACTCGATCATCTTGGCCGCGTAGTCCGGGGTCCAGTCCGCGCGCTCGGCGACCTCGGTGTCCGACAGCGCGTCGAACCGGCGCGGGTCGGCCAGCTGTGCGGCGGCGACGGCCTGGAAGTCGGTGGCCCGCTCGGCGGCGGCCCGGAAGGCCAGGGCCAGCTCGGTGGAGCGGCGCAGCAGCTCGGCGGGGTCGTCGATCGACTCCAGGTCGAAGAATCGTTCCGGCTCCGGTTCGGCAGCCTGCGGCTCGAACAGGAGCTGCGCGGGGCGCAGGCGCCTGGTGGGCTCGGGCGTCTCGGCGGGGGAGTCGGGCATGGACGGACACCTCCGGGGTCTCGGTGAGGGAGGGCGGCGGGCTGCTCCGGGCCGCGCCGCCCGGTCGTGGCCGTCGTCCATTGTCTCGCGGCGGCGGCCGGTAGCGGAACGGTGCGCGTGCAGGCGCTATTCCCGGGCGCGCGCCGGGGCGGTGACCCGGGCGCCGCGCTTCCAGGTCGCATGCGAACCGGTTGTACCGGGTACGGCGGCCGCCCGGCGGGCCGGGAAGCACCCGCCGAGCGGCGGCCGTCGAGCAGCACCGTCCACCGAACCGGGAGTACCCCATGCGCGCACTGTCCACCGGCCTCCTGCTGGCCGCCGCCGTCCTCGTCCCGGCCGTCCTCGTCCCCGCCGCCCCGGCCGCCGCGGCGGAGACGGCGAAGGTCGTCACCGGGCCGCCCAGCAGCCCGGGCGGCACCTCCACGGCCACCTGCCCGAACGGCACCCACCTGACCGGCGGCGGCTACCGGCTCCAGCCCGATGCCGACGGCCCGGTGCGCGCCAGCGGGCCGACCGCCGACGCCACCGGCTGGAGCGCCCAGGCCGCGCACGGGTCCGTGGTGGCCTTCGCGGTCTGCGAGACCGAGGACTGACCGTCCACGACCGGCTACCTCAGCCGGACCCGGTGGCCGCCGAGGTGCTGGAGGACCTGGTGGTTGGCCTCCCAGCCGTCCGGGAAGGCCACCGGGACCCCGAGCTGGACCGGCTCGGTCGACGGGTGCTCGTCCAGCAGTTCGGCGATCCCGGCCCGGGCGACCACGATGCACGCGTGCCGGTGCCGGGAGGCGAGCACGCAGAGCCGGCCGGTCTCCAGGTGGAAGGCGGTCGCGTCGGGGCGCCCGGAGAGCGGGTGCAGCACCACGGTGACGTCGTACTCCCGGCCCTGCAACCGGTTCGCGGTGTCCACCGTGACGGCCGGCCCGACCGTGCCGTCCACCGGGACGCCCACCTTGAGCAGGGCCGCCCGGACCGCCGCCGCCTGGTCCCGGTGCGCCGTGCCGACGGCGATCCGGTCCGGGGTGAGCGGCGCCTCGCCCTGCTCGGAGCGGGCGGTCAGCCCGCGCTCCAGCAGTCGCCGCACGGCCGCCGCGACGGCCGCCACCGCCTGCGGGTCGGTCCGCACGGTGTGCCGGGCGGGCAGCTCCAGCAGCGCCCAGCCGTGCTCGGCCGCCCGGTCGATCACCGCGTCCAGCGCCGAGCCGTCCGGGCGGACGGCCGGGGTCAGCCCGCGGTCGTCCGGGCCGGTGCCGGAGCGGAACGGCGTGTACGGGTAGAACGCCCGGGAGATCAGCGGCGCCGCGCTGGCCGGCAGCCGCCAGGAGACCGGCAGCCGGTGCGGCTCGATCTGCGGGTTGTGCGCCAGCATCGTCACCACCGCGCTGCTGGAGGGGTCGTAGGACAGGCCCGCCCACTGCTCGGTGCCGACCACGGTGAACGGGTCCAGCTGGCCCGGGTCACCGACGAACAGCGCGCGCTCGAACAGTCGGGCCACCGCCAGCAGGGCGTCCGAGCGCATCTGGTACGCCTCGTCGACGATCGCGTGTCGCCACGGCGCCTCGGCCCGCACCCACTGCCACTTCGCGGCGGTGGAGATCACCACGTCGTGCTCGACCAGGTCGGCGACCTTGTCGGAGGGCGTGACATTGGCGTGCCGGAGCACCTCCGGGCCGGGGCGGGAGTCCGCCGCGTGCAGTCGGCCGATCGTCAAGTCCGGTGCCTTCTCGGCCAGCCGGCCGACCAGGTCGTCCACCTGGCCGTTCGTCTGGGCGACGACCATCAGCCGCTCGCCGGCCGCCACCAGCTCCCGGGCCGCCCGCACCACCAGGGTCGACTTCCCGGCACCGGGCGGGGAGTCCACCACCACGCCGCGCGGCGCGCCGACCGCGGGGTGGACGGTGGCCGCCAGGATCCGGGCCACGGCGGCGTCGGCGGCCGCCCCCGGGGACTGCGCGTCGATCGGTTCGGCCATCACTCCCACTCCTCGACGGCGACAGCGGCGGTGGCGGACGGTGCGGTGGACGGCGGGGCCGGGGCGGCGCCCGGCGGGCCGCCGTGGGTCCACGGGGTGTCGTCCGGTTCGGGCAGCGGCGCGGACTGGCGGACCGTCAGCTCGAACAGGGTGAAGGTGACCGGTTCGCCGGGCTCGGGCAGGCTGCCCGGCTCCGGCTCCTTCTTGCGGCCCATGCCGGACAGCACCCGCAGTGTGATGGTGCCCTCGGCCGGGTCGACCGCCACGATCCGCGCCTTCTGCGCCGTAGGGCCGTGCACCCGGTGCGCCTCCCGGCCGAGGTCGGCGTGCGGGCGGTCGGTGGTGCGCAGGGTGACCAGCGGGCGCGGCTTGGGGGAGCGGCCGGTGGTGTCGTAGTCCGGCACCACCTCCGTCACCACCCCGCTGAACGCCTCGCCGGACAGCCGGTGTTCGGCCATCGCCAGCGGGTCGTCCAGGGCCTCCTGGACGTCCAGCCGGGCCTGCTCGCGCTCGCGCTGGGCGAGTTTGCGGGCCGCGGTGACGGCGTCGTCCTGCCGGGGCTGCGGGGGCTCGCCGGCCGCCAGGCGGTCCCGGTGGCCGGTGTAGGACCAGCGGTCGCCGGTCCAGCGCTCCTCCAGGTGGCCGGCCGGCGGCAGGGCGCGCAGCAGGTCCAGGCCCCGCCAGACGTCCCGCCAGGTCGGGAGGAGGACGGCGGACAGCGCCCGCTCCAGCTGTTCGACCGCCGCGCGGACGGCCGCCCGGGCGCGCTCGGCGGCGGCCTCGTCGCGCTGCTCGGTGCTGTGCTGCAGCGCGTTGACGGCCGCGTCGTAGCGGGCGATCGCCGGGGCCAGCACCCCTTCGTCGAAGGCCGGGTCGGTGGCCGGACCGGCCGGCGGGTGCACGAGTTGGCCGTGCTCGTCGCGGGCGGACTCGGCCAGTTCGGCCGCCCTGGCCCCGGTCAGCCCCGGCGGCGGAGCGTGCCAGGCCAGCCGGGCCGCCAGGTGCTGGTCCTCCAGGTGGCTCTGGCCGGTGGCCCAGTGCCGGGCGAGCAGGCCGGTCATCGGCAGCAGCAGGCTGGAACCGGGCACCTGGGCGCGGTCGGTGAGGTGGGTCAGCCAGCGGCCGAGCAGCGGCACCCGCAGCGGTGCCGGGTGGGGGCCCGGGTCGGCGTCCTCGGCGGTGCGGCGGAAGCGGGTGGAGCGGCCGATCAGGGCGAGGTGGTGCACGCCCCCGCCGTTGGGCACGATCAGCTGCGGCGCGTCCGTGCACAACTCCCGGAACACCTGGGTCTTCTCGCCGCTCTCCGGGTCCTTCTCGGAGCCCTCGATCTGTTCGACGTCCGTGCCGAAGGACTCCAGGTAGGGCAGCAGGTCGGCGGCGAGCGCGGCCAGGTAGTCGAACCGGAGCGTGCGGTTGAGCGGCTGCGGCACCAGGTGCAGCCGGGGCGCGTCCCGGTCGGTGCCCAGCAGGACGGCCAGCGGCGCGCCGGCCTCACCGGCGGCGGTCAGCGGGACGACCACCATCGGGCGCTCCGACAGGTGCCGGTGCCGGACGGTGGCCAGCGGCTCGGCCTGCCCGCTGCGGACGGCCTCCAGCCGGGCGAGGGTGGTCAGCAGGCTCATGCGGTCCCGCCCAGGGCTTCCGCGCGCAGGGCGGCGGCGTAGGCCAGGCGTGCGGCCGCCTCGTGCGCGCCGTCGCCGTCCTCGCCGTCCCCGTCCCCGTCCCCGTCCCCGTTCCTGTCCTCGCTGGCCTCGCCGTCCTCGCCGTTCGAGCCCCCGGCGCCGGCCGCGGCGGCCAGGGCCTCGGTGACCGTCCGGAGGTCGCCCAGCTCGCCGCGCACGCCCCGGCCGAGCTGCTCGACCCGGTCGTCGCGGCGGGCCCGGGCGCGGCAGTGGAAGCCGAGTTCGCAGGTGGAGAGGCAGTCCGGGCTGTAGGCGGCGGGCACCGCCTCGACCGAGGCGGTCAGCTGTTCGGTGCTGCGGGCCGGGGCGCCGTCCTGGTCGGCGGCCAGGTCGAAGTCGGTGCCGGGCGGCAGCGCCTCCAGCAGCCGGCCGATGCCCGTCATCCGGCTCAACTGGCGGCGGGTGGTGGCCAGCTCGCGGCGGACGTCGACGGCGACCGCGGTCGGCCGGTTGCCGAAGTCCTTCGGGCAGACCAGCAGCACGGTGGTGCGGGGGCTGCCCGGCAGCCGCTGCTCGGTGTACGGGTCGTCGGCGAGCGGCAGCCCGGCGGCCGCGGCGGCGGCGTGCTGGAGCGCCAGCACGTACACGGCGGCCTGGCGGGCGGCGGCGCCGACCTTGGCCGGGTCCGCACTGCCGTCCAGCACCGGGAAGGACTTGATCTCGACCACCGTGCACCGCCCGCCGTGCACCACCAGGGCGTCCGGTTCCAGGTAGGCGGTGCTGCCGGCGACGGCGAGCCGCAGCATCGGGTGGTCCAGCAGCGTCCAGGCGTCCGGGTCGGCGGCGGCCCGGGCCAGCGCCTCGGCCGTCCGGTCGGCGCGGACGGCCGGGCCGGAGCGGTGCAGCAGGTCCGGGACCAGCAGCGGGGTGCGGTCGTCCGCGGGGACGCCGAGGTGGGCGCGGAGCGGCTCCAGCAGGGCGGCGTGGTCGTCCGCCTTCAGCCGGGACTCGAAGACCAGGCCGCGGGCGATCGCGAACGGGGACTGCCCGAAGGGGGCGGGGCGGCCGAGCCGGGCGGCCAGCACCGACTTGTCCACTCCGGCCGCGTCCAGGACGGCGCGGCGGTGGCAGCCCGGATTGGCGGCCAGGGCGGCGAGGGAGCGGGCGTTCAGACTGCGCTGCGGGGCCGGTCCGCGCAGCTCGGCGAGCCGCAGGGCGAGCGGCTCAGCGGGCCCGCCGAGCGGGACGTTCGTCGAGACGTTCATGGTGCGGCCCAGTGTCGCATCCGGGTCCGACAACGCGGTGCGGACCGGGCGGCCGGGGCCCGCGATCGTGGCCGCCGTGCCGGTGGGGGATCATGGAGCCCGGTGCTCAAGGGTGAGACCGACCGTTGACCGCCCCGTTGCGAGGAGCCTGCCATGCCCGCCCGAATCGTGCTGGTCCGCCACGGTGAGACCGAGTGGTCGGCCACCGGCCGTCACACCGGCCGCACCGACATCCCGCTGACCGAGGAGGGCCGGGCGATGGCCCGGGCGCTCGGCGCCCGACTCGCCGAGGCCCCCTGGAACGGCCTGCCGGACGCGCTCGTCTACACCAGCCCGCTCGGCCGCGCGAAGGAGACCTGCGCGCTGGCCGGCTTCGGCGACCGCGCGGTCGACCGCCCCGAACTGCTGGAGTGGGACTACGGGCAGTACGAGGGCCGCACCGGCGCCGACATCCGGGCCACCGACCACCCCGGCTGGCTGATCTGGCGCGACGGCGTGCCCGGCGGCGAGAAGCTCTCCGACGTCGCCGCCCGGGTGGACGCCTTCCTGGCCGGACTCAACGAGGAGCACGGCGTCCCGGAGTCGGACACCACCGAGATGCACTGCGCCGACCGGGACGTCGTCCTGTTCGCGCACGGCCACCTGCTGCGCATCCTGGCCGCCCGCTGGCTGGGCCTGCCGCCCGAGTTCGCCCAGCGGTTCAAGCTCGGTACGGCGGCGCTGTGCGTGCTGTCCTGGGAGTACGGCGCCCCGGCGGTGGAGGTCTGGAACGACCTGTCCCACCTGGAGGGGCTGAACGCGGGCCACTGAGGCCGGTGGTGACGACCCGTCACGGCGGTCGTCGGTCCGCTCAGGCCGCCGCGGCCCGGTCGTAGCCGATCAGGAAGCGGCGGACCTCGGCGACCGAGGCGTGCTGCCGCAGCCGCCCCGCGGTGTCCGCCAGCATGCTGCGGATCCGGGCCGAGCGGACCTCGCCGAACAGTGCGACGGCGGCCGAGCCGTGGTGCGCCGCCCCCGTCAAGTCCCCCCGGCCCAGCCGGTCGTGGGCCAGTTCGGCGGTGTACAGCACCCGGTTGCGGACGAAGTGCGGCTCCTGGAGCGCTATGGCCAGCGCGGCCTGCTCGCTGGCCCGGTCCCAGTCCTCCAGGGCGGACCAGCACTGCGACTGCAGCCCGGCGATCTCCGCCTCGCCGAAGAAGGACATCCACTCCGGGTCGGTCTCCGACGGCCCCCGGTCGAACAGCGCGTAGGCCCGGCCGATCGCGCGTTCGCAGGCGGAACGGTCCCGCAGCACGGCCCAGGCGCCGGCCTCGCGCATGGCGAGCAGGGCGAGCAGCCGGGCGGAGTCCACCTCCCGGGCGGCGGACTGCCCGGCCTGTGCGGCGCGCAGCGCCTCGCGCGGGCGTCCGGCGTCCCGGGCGAGGAAGGCGCTGTTGCAGAAGACGTGCGCCTCCAGGGCGGAGTCCCCGGCCATCCGGGCGGTGGCGAGCGCCTCGGCGTAGAACGAGCGGGCGTCCGCCAGCCGGTTCGAGTCGTGTGCCAACCAGCCCACCGAGATGGCCAGTTCACCGGCCCCGGCCTGGAGCCGGCGCTCGGTCTCGGCGCTGTACTCGCCCTCGTTGAGCAGGACGTAGGCGGTGCGCAGGGACTGTCCGGCGAGTTCGTACAGGGCGTCCGCGCCGTGGGCGTCGTCGGCCAGTCTGATGTCCCGGACGGCCTGTTCGACGCCGAACACCTCGGCGGCGCCGACCTTGCGCAGCGGCGGCACCGGCCCGGGGCGCCCGAACACCACCGGATCGGCGCCGTGCAGTGCGGGCGCGGTGAACTCCGCACCGGGGAAGGCGGATCGGCCGGGCGCCGGGCCGAAGCCGGGGCCGGTGGCGGTGACAGCAGGGGTGACCGGGCCGGCGGCGGCCGGCCGGTCGATGCCGATCACGGTGGCCAGCGCGGTGGTGCCGCCGGCCAGGAACGTACGGCGACGCACGTCGTCGTTCTCCTCGTCGAGATAGGGCGATCCATCGGGCCCCCTGGGCACCGCGCCGGCCATCGGCCACGGGGGCCCGTCCGGAGCGGTTGGATCCGCGTACGGCGAGGCAGCGTACGGGAGTTGAGTGGAGAGTGGTGAGCGCGGGGCGGGCAGGGGCGGGAACGGTGGATGGACCGGGAGGTGGAGCGCGGCCGCCCCGGCGGACGCCCCGCCGCCGTTCGCCGAGCGGCGGCGGACGGCGGTGCGGGGGGCGAAGCCGAGGTCGGTGAGCGTGCATCCCGGCCACATGTGCCGGAACACCCGCTCGTAGGCGTAGTTGGGGCAGCGGATCTCACCGGACTCGACCCGTCCGACGTAGCGGGCGTCGCAGGACACGTGCTCGCCGATCTCGCGGGCGGCGCGGCGGACGGCCGTGGCGAACTCGCCCGGTGAGCGGTCGCCGCGCAGTGCGCGCATCACGGTGTTGGGGGACGGTCGGTTCGGCTCGGCCGGTGGGGTGGCTGCCATGGCGCCGAGAGTACTCGGAGTCACCGGTCGGACACATTCGGTTGGTGCGACATCTCCGGTCAATCCGGTGCAAAGCGGGCATTGTTGTCGGATATCCGCCATGAAATGCCATGCCTTGCTGTAATGCGCCCCGTGGCCTCCGGCGGTCCCGCGGCGTTGTCCTGATACGTGGAAGCCCAGGCCGTCCCCCCGGCCCGTCCCCGCCCCGCGGCCCCACACCCGGCGGCAGGGCTTCCGAACCGACGAGGTACAGGAGGGCCCATGATGGCCACCGGACTGCCGCAGCACCGACCCGTCGCCGGGGGCGTGCTCGCCGCCGCCGTCCCCGCCCTGCTCCCCGACCCCGCCGACGACCGGTTCCCCGGCCGGGGCCCGGTCGAGGGCGGCCGGGGCTCCTGCGGCGGACTGCGCCGGGACGCCGTCGTCCCGGCCGAGGACACCCTCCTCACCGGCTGCGACACGGTGACGGTCGCCCTGCGGCACGGCCTGGAGGCCGTCGACATCCTCAGGCTGCGCCGCGCCTGCGGGGCCGTCCTGCAGAGCCGCAACGGCAGCACCGTCTCCTTCCTCGTCCCGGCCGGCACCTGGGAGACCTGGCACCTGCCCGGCAGCTCCTGTACGGCCGGCGCCCTGGTGCCCGGCGCCACCGACCCGCGCTGGGTGATCCCGCCCACCGGAACCGGCCGCGCCACCCGCCCCACCGACGCCTGGGTGCTCCGCTCCGCCCTCTGCGAGGCCGCCTGCACGCTCACCGCGGGCGGCCTCGGCCCGTTCTAGCGGGCGTGCCGCGCGGATCAGGCCGGGCCCGTACGCCTCCGACCGGATCCCCGTGGCACGCCCCCGGACCAGGGGGCGCCCGCTCGGCGGTGACCTGCCCGGACGCCTGCCTCTGTCGCCGTCCGGGGACTCCCGGCCCGTGTCGCCGTCCGGGGACTCCCGGCCCGTGTCGCTGTCCGGCGATAATGGCCTCCATGGGACGAAGCAACAGGGCCGCGCGAAGCCCCGAACCGGAGCTCGCCACCGGCGCGGACGGCCGTACCCACGCCCAGGGGCCGCTGACCCGCCAGGTCGGCTCCGGACTGGCCGAACTGCGCCCCGACCGCGACCGCCCGCACGCCTGGACGCTGCTGGTGGACGGCGCCCCGCAGTCCCTGGTCGACCTCGCCGACCCCACCCACCTGGGCTTCGAGTACCAGCGCCGGCTCGGCCACCTGATCGACCTGGTCGCGCCGCCCGGCCGCCCGCTGACCGTCCTGCACCTGGGCGGCGGCGCGCTCACCCTGGCCCGCTACGCGGCCGCCACCCGGCCGCGCTCACGCCAGCAGGTCGCCGAGATCGACACCGCGCTCACCGAACTCGTCCGCGCCGAACTCCCCCTGGAGCGCGGCTGGCAGATCAAGGTCCGCGGCGGGGACGCCCGCGACGTGCTGGAACGCACCCCCGAGGGCAGCGTCGACCTGGTCATCACCGATGTCTTCTCCGGCGCCCGCACCCCGGCCCACTGCACCACGGTCGAGTTCACCACCCTCGCGGCCCGTGCCCTCGCCCCCGGCGGCTGGTACGCCGCCAACATCGCCGACGGCGGCGCGCTGCCCTTCGCCCGCTCCCAGGTCGCGACCCTCGGCGCGGTCTTCCCCGAGCTGGCCCTGACCGCCGACCCGGCCGTGCTGCGCGGCAAGCGCTTCGGGAACCTCATCCTGGCCGCCGCCCACACCCCGCTCCCGATCGCCGACCTGACCCGCCGGGTCGCCTCCGACGCCTCCCTCGGCCGGGTCGAACACGGCCGCGCCCTGGCCGACTTCACGGCCGGCGCCATCCCTGCCACGGACGCCACCGCGGCGCCCTCCCCGGCGCCGCCGCCGGGCGTCTTCCGCTGACGGTGCCGGTGCCGGTGTCCTCCGGTGCCGGTGTCCTCCGGTGCCGTCCGTCGTGCGGTAAATCCGTTGGTGTGCGGTCCGGTTGCGGCGCACACTGGCCGCAGCCGGACCGCTGTCGACGCGAGGGGGCCGCATGCGCATCCGATCCGCCCGCCCGGACGAGGCGGAGCTGCTCACCGCCATCGGCCTGCGGGCCAAGGCGTACTGGGGTTACGACGAGGCCTTCATGGCCGCCTGCCGGGAGGAGTTGACCCTGGACGCGGCCGCCGTCGAACGGGCGTCGACGCTGGTGGCCGAGGAGGGCGGCCGGGTGCTGGGGTTCGCCGCGTTGACCGGCGCCCCGCCGTCCGGCGAGCTGGACCTGCTCTACGTGGAGCCGGACCGGATCGGCCGCGGCGTCGGCCGGGCCCTGTTCGAGGAGGTCCGCGACCGGGCCCGGGCCCTCGGCCTGCGCCGCTTCACCGTCGACGCCGACCCGAACGCCGAGCCCTTCTACCTGGCGATGGGCGCCGTCCGGATCGGCAGTACGCTGTCCGGCTCGATACCCGGGCGTGAACTCCCGCTGCTGGCGGTGGAGCTGGGGCCCTGAGCCCTGACGCCTGAGCCCTGACCTCTGAGCCCGCGCGGCCGGGGCGGCTCAGTGCCCGCGCGGCAGTCCGCGGTGCTTGAACATCGCCGCGCCGGTGAGCAGCAGTCCGGCGGCGATGGGGGCCAGTACGGCGGTCGCGGTGGCGGTGCCGTCCTCCGCGGCGGTCACGGTCGCGGTGTCGGCGAGGGCGAGGGCCTCGGGCGTCCCGGTGCCCGCGGGGGCGGTCGGGGTCGCGGCGGGGGTCGCCGTACCGGCCGTCCCGGCGGGTGCCGTCGAGCCCGGCCCCTCGTGCGCCGCGGCTTCCCGGACGAGGGGTGTCCCCACCGCCCCGGCCGTTCCGGGCCGGTCCGGCGCGTTCGGGTCGTCGGCGCCGGTGGTGCGGCCGGACCGGGGGCGGGGGGCGACCGGCAGTGCGGCCGGTTCGCCCTCGCGGGAGGCGCGGGTCCCGGTGGGGCGGTCCTGGGCGGGGACACCGCCGAGCAGACCGGAGGCGAGGGCGAAGGCGTCGGGGACGGCAGTGCCCTGGCCGGGCAGCGGCAGCCCGCCGGCCCGGATGCGCTCCTGGAGGACACCGTCGACCACCCCCGCGGCCCCGTCGGTCGGGCTGCCCGCCGGCTCGCCGCCGGTCCGGGCGCCGCCGGTCCGTTCACCGTCGGCCGGTTCGCCGCCGCTCGGTTCGCCGACCGGACCGGGGGAGCGGCCGGGGTCCGCGCCGCCGTGCTGCCCCGGCCCGACCGGGCGGACGGCTGACGGCCCGTCGAGCGCGGGCCCGCCGTGCGCGGCCCGGCGGACGGCCGGCCGGGGCTGCTCCGAGGGGGGTCCGGCGGTGGCCGCGTACGCGCCGGGGGCGCCGACGCCCCAGAGCTGGGCGAGCAGGGCCCCGCCGGCGGCGACGGTGCGCGGGCGGGGCAACCACCGGGCGGCCGCTCGCCGTGCTCCGGCGACGCCGCGGGCGGCGGGTTCCTGGGGCTCGGTCGCGTGATTGGCTCGCACGTGAGTTGAGAACGAGCGGGCGGGCGGTGAGGTCACGGCCGCCGTCACGGACAGTCATCGCGCAGGTGGCCCCGGGGCGCTGTCCCCCGGGGCCACCGGCCGCGCGGCGGTCAGGAGTTGGGACGCAGGGTCCAGGTGACCGTCATCACACCGGTGACGGCGCCGTCGGCGCGGGTGATCTCGACGGTGACCGGGAACTCGGGGCGGCCGCCGGCGTCCAGCTCGGCGACCACCTCGGCGGCCGGGCGGCCGAGCACGGCGGTGGCGGTGACCTCGCCCATCGCCAGCTTCTTGTAGGCGATCTCGGCGTTCACGGCGAGCGGCACGGCCCGGGAGAGCTGGTCCCCGAAGGCGGCCAGCACGATGCAGCCGCTGGCGGACTCGGCGAGGGTGAACATCGCGCCGGCGTGCGGGCCGCCGACGTGGTTGTGGTACGCGGGCTGGTCGGGCAGCCGGAGCACGGCGCGGTCCGGGGTGGTCTCCAGGTACTCGAGCTTGAGGGTGTGCGCCATCGGCACGGTGGCGTCGAGCATCTGGCCGATCGAAGGAGTGGTCATGGCGACGATGTTACTAGCCGGTAGCTTGTTGCGGCAGGGGCGGACCGGAAAACCCGGACCGCCGGGCACAACTGAACCCACGCCCGATCGGAGAACGCGAGACGATGCGAGAACGCGAAAACGCCCGAGGGGCCGATCTCTTGAAGAGATCGGCCCCTCGGGCTCTGGGGTGAGTAACGGGACTCGAACCCGCGGCCACCTGGACCACAACCAGGTGCTCTACCAACTGAGCTATACCCACCATCTGTCCGGTCCGTTCCCGCTTCCGCGTTCCCGTTCCGACAGGAAGAACTGTACAGGATCCGAGAGGGTGCTCGCGCCGGGGTTCCGTCCCGGCCGACGGCGGCACCCCCTCCGACCCCGCGACGACCCGGTCAGTCGGTCGCGGCCCGGTACTTCTCCGCGATCCCGCGCGCCGTCTCGGCGTCCGGGCCGGGCTGCGGCACGAACACCGCCTCGCGGTAGTAGCGCAGTTCGTCGATGCTCTCCCGGATGTCCGCGAGCGCCCGGTGGTTCCCGCCCTTCGGCGGGCTGTTGTAGTACGCCTTCGGGTACCAGCGGCGGGCCAGCTCCTTGATCGAGGAGACGTCCACGATCCGGTAGTGCAGGTGCTTCTCCAGGGCCGGCATGTCCCGGGCCAGGAAGCCGCGGTCGGTGGCCACCGAGTTGCCGCACAGCGGCGTCTTCCCGGCCTCCGGCACGTGCTCGCGCACGTACGCCAGGACCCGCTCCTCGGCCTCGGCCAGGGTCACGCCCTGCTCCAGCTCCTCCAGCAGGCCGGAGGAGGTGTGCATCGCGCGCACCACCTCCGGCATGTTCGCCAGGGCCTCCGCCGGGGGGCGGATGATGACGTCCACGCCCTCGCCGAGGATGTTCAGCTCGGAGTCCGTCACCAGCACCGCGACCTCGACCAGGGCGTCCCGGTCGAGGTCGAGGCCGGTCATTTCACAGTCGATCCATACCAAACGGTCATTCACGCAACTCACCCTACGGCGCGATCACGCGCCGCGGGGACCGGAGGAGCCGACCGGGGTGCCGGAGCGCAGCCGTCGGCCTGGTGTTCCTCCGCCCCGTCGTGCGTGCCGGGGCCGTCCGGGCGCTCGCCCTCCCGGCCGGTGCGGACCGGGTGGCCCTCCCGCCCGGGGCGTGCCTCGCGCGCCGCCCGTGCCCCGTCCGCCGCGGTCACCCGGGCGCCCGGTGCGCGGACCTGGGGAGCCCGCGCCTGCCGGCCCCGGAGCTCACCCGCCCCGGTCGCCGGCTGACCGGCGGCACCCGTCGGAACCCGGCCGCCCGGGGCACCGTGCGCCCGTCCGGCCGCGCCCGGCTCGTCACCGGGGCGCCCGTCCGCGCTGCGGTGCCCCTGGCCCTGACCGCGCGCCCCCGGCTGGGGGTGGCCGTCCTCGGCCGCCGCGTGCTCGGCGGTGCGCGGCGGACGCCCCGCACCCGGACCGGCCTGCGGCGGCACCAGCGGAGACCGCACCGGACCGCGCGCCGCACCCTGCTGCCCGGGGTGCGGCTGCTGCGCGGCCTGCTGGTGCGGGTACGGCTGGCCCGCCCGGCCGTGGAAGCCCTGGGCGGCCGGCGTCCCGGCCTGCCCCGGACCGTACGGACCGGCCTGTCCGTGCGGCACCTGCTGTCCGTGACCGACCGGCTGCCCGTGCTGGCCCGGCTGGCCGGCCTGCCCCTGGGCGCCCGGACCGGCCGGGTACGGGTGGCCCTGCGGCCCGCCGTGCCCCGCGCCGCCGAACAGCCCGCCGCCCGCCGCGGCCGCCGCGTGCGACAGGGCGCCGGGCAGCCGGATGTCGGCCGCCGGGGTCGGCGTCTGCTGCCCGGGGCGGCGCGCCCGGTAGCTGGTCCGGTACGCGGCCGGGGAGACCCCGAGCTGACGGCGGAAGTGCCCGCGCAGCGCGACCGGCGACCGGAACCCGCACCGGCGCGCCACGTCGTCCACCGACAGCTCCGACGTCTCCAGCAGCCGCTGTGCCTGGAGCACCCGCTGGGTGATCAGCCACTGCAGTGGCGCACTGCCGGTGAGCGTGCGGAAACGGCGGTCGAAGGTGCGCCGGCTCATGTAGGCACGGGCCGCCAGCACCTCGACGTCGAACTGCTGGTTGAGGTTCTCCAGCGCCCAGGTGACGACCTCGGCCAACGGGTCGTTGCCGATCTCCTCCGGTAAAGACTGATCGATGTACTGGGCCTGTCCTCCGCCGCTGCGGCGACTGGGCACCACCAGGCGGCGGGCCAGCGCGTTGGCGGCCTCGGCGCCGTGGTCGCTGCGCACCACGTGCAGGCACAGGTCGATGCCGGCGGCGGTGCCGGCCGAGGTCAGCACGTCGCCGTCGTCCACGAACAGCTCCCGCGGGTCCACGTGCACCCGCGGGTACCGCTTGGCCAGGGTCGGCGCGTACATCCAGTGGGTGGTCGCCGGGCGGCCGTCCAGCAGGCCGGCTGCGGCGAGCACGAACGCACCGGTGCAGAGGCCGATGATCCGCGCGCCCTCGTGGTGGGCCTTGCGCAGGGCGGTGATCGCCTCGACCGGGGGCGGCTGGGAGATCGAGCGCCAGGCCGGTACGACGATCGTGCCGGCCCGGGCGAGCGCCTCCAGCCCGTACGGAGCGGAGAGGGTCAGGCCGCCCGTGGTGGCCAGCGGTCCCTCCTCCCCGGCGCAGACCAGCAGTCGGTAGCGGGGCACCCCGGCGTCCTGGCGGTCCACGCCGAAGACGGAGAGCGGGATCGAGCTCTCGAAGATCGGTGCGCCGCCGAAGATCAGCACCGCGACGGTCTCCCGGCGGCGCCGGCCGGACAGCTTGCGCGGGGAACCGATGGTCGCCAGCGCGCCCGCGGAGCCGTTGCCGCCCGGGGCGCCGTGGCCCAGCGGGCCGTGGCCGGGGGCGGTGCCCAGGGCCAGGCCGCCGCCGCCGAGCGGGCCGGCGCCGGAACCGTTCAGCCCCGGGGCCGCGCCGGTGGCGGGGTAGGCCGGGTGGCCGGGGTAGCCCGGGTAGTCGCCGTAGGGCTGCGCGGGGCCGCCGTGGGGCTGGCCCGCGCCGTGCGCCGCGCCGTGGCCGGGGTTGACGGGGCCTCGGCTGACGGGCTGTCCGGCGGGGTTCGGGTAGCCACCCGGGTACCCACCCTGGTACCCGCTCTGATGCCCGCCCGGGGCCGGCTGCGTGCCGTACGGGGCGGGGCCGCCGTGCTCGACCGGGGAGTGGCCGGGGGCTGCGGACGGCACGGCGGGATAGGGGGAGTGCGAGGCGTGGCCCGAGGGGCTCGGGATGCCGGAGGCGCGGGTGGTGGCGGCGATCGCGGAGGTGCCGGTGCTTCTCACGGGCCGACTCGCGGTGCCGGTCGGCGCCTGGCCGCTGTCAGGACCCGCGTCGCTCCTGCTCACCCTGCTCAAGGCGCTCAAGCCCCCTCGGTGGTGTGGTGTGGGTGGTGCGGCACTGCTGGCCAAGATCGAAATCTATCGGGTGGACCGTTGCCGTTGTGACAAGTTCACCATCCGACGCTATGTCGACATGGCAATTTGGCGTGATGCATTCGATCACGAAGCGTGGCACCCGTCGACCCTTCTGGGAAGAGGGCCGGTACAACGGTGGCTGGTTGTCGCAGGACGGTTCCTGGGGTGTCCGGCTTCCGGGCGCCCGGTCGGCGGGTCTGGGCTGCGGATTTGCCCAAGGCGGAGCACGTGGCGCGAAATTGACCGAAAATCGGCGGTGCACGGGAGGGCGCACGGGCACCGGCCGTGCGCCTCCCAGGCTTCATCCGGCCAGTGCCAGGACGGGCGGACCGTTACCCCCGCGGCCCGGCTACGTTCCTGCCGTGAACACCGACCGCCGGCTCGAACAGGCCAACGACAACGCCGCCGCCTTCTGGCTCGCCCAAGCCCGTGCGCACGGCTGGCACTCCCGCGTCAGACCGGGCCTCACGGCCGTCCGCTGCGCCCGCACCCCGGACGACTCCCAGCGCTTCGTGGTCACCCGCCCCTACGCCGAACCAGCCGTGTTGGAACGGCAGTTGGCCGAGCTCCAGGCCGAGTGGGGCACCATCCGCTTCACCCTGGAGGACCCGTACGGCGGGCTCGACCTGACCCACCTCGGAGCCGTCCTGATGCCGCTCATGCCGGTGATGGCCCGGGAGCCCGGACCGGTCGGCGGTGTGACCGCCGCCGGCTCGGTGGCCGACGGCCCGGCGGTCGACGGCGCGGCGGTCGACGGCCCGGACGCCGGGCTGCCCTTCGTCTCGACGGCGCACGACGGCGCCCTCCTGACGGTTGATGAGGCATCGGATGGCGACGCCCTCGCGCTGGTGGAACGCATCGTCGTGGACGGTTTCCCGCTGCCCGCCCGACAGCCCTGGACCCGCGGCGAAGCCCTCCCGGAGCGGCTGCTCGCCGAACCCGGCTGCCGGGCCTGGCTCGGCCGCGTCGACGGAGCACCGGCCGGTGCCTGCCTCACCTACGACGACGGCACCGCCACCGGGGTGTACTGGGTGGCCACCCTGCCCGACCAGCGCGGAAGGGGCGTGGCCCGGGCCGTGCTGGAGGCCGCGCTGACCCATGCCCACCCGGACCGCCCGGCCACCCTGGTCGCCACCTCGGTCGGTGAACCGCTCTACCGCAAGCTCGGGTTCACCGGACAGGGTCCTACCTGGTGGTGGACCAGGACCTCACCGAGAGGCTGACCTGCGGGCCCGCGCTACCCGGCGACCGCCGCGGCGACCACGGCGACGACCTCTGCGACGGCGGGCGCCACGGCGAACACCGTACGGGCAGGCCCCGTCCCACCCGTCCCGTCCATATCTCCTGCCCCACCCGCACTGCCCGTACCACCCGTTCCACCAGCACCTTCGGCTCCACCCGCCCCACCAGCCGCGCTGCGGAAGGGGGTTGACCGCCCCGGCGCGAACGACCGGTCGCGGTTCGCGCCCGGCTCCGCCCCACCGCCCGTCCGCAGGTCCCCGGCCGCCCCGGCGTCCGGCCCCCGGCGCGCTCCCGGGCGTTGGAGGCCGTCGGCGATCGCGGCAAACCCGCCTGATCGGTTTCGGACACCGGACCCGGCCCCGGCAACCGGGGCGACGGCCGTCCCGACGCTCACGGGAACGGGCGCACTCGGACCCTCCAGGGCGGTCGCCGTGACACGTGCGCCGGTCCGTGCGCCGAGTTGCGCCGTCGCACGGGCGGGCACGGTGGCCGCCTGCTGCCGCCCGGACCCACCCGCGCGCACCCCCGGCCGGGCGCCCGTGCGCGTGGAGGGCGCGTTGCGTGCGGAGGGTGCGTTGCGTGCGGACAGCACCAGGCCGACGGCCTCCGGGATCCCGGCCGCTTTCAGCGTGGGCCGGTAGCCGTTCTCCGCCCACGGTCGGCCGTGGTGCAGCCAGACGCTGCGCAGCCCGGCCAGTTCGGCACCGGCGATGTCGGCGGGCGCGTGGTCCCCGACCATCCAGGTGTGCGCCGTCCAGTCCCCGGCCGGTCGGATGCCGCACCGCCGGGCGGCTATCTCGAAGATCAGCGGGTCCGGTTTGACGCAGTCGGCCTCCTCCGAGATCACCCAGCCGTCGACCAGCGGCCCCAGCCCGGTCCGCCGGATCTTCTCCAACTGCGGCCGGGTGCCGCCGTTGGAGACGATGCCGAGGGTCCACCCGGCCGCCCGCGCGGTCCGCAGCGCCTCCACCGTCCGGGGCGGGCAGTGGATGTGCGAGTTGATGCCGCGTCGGAAGTGCGCGAGCAGGAACTCGAGCGAGGCGTCCAGGCCATAGCGGCGCCGGACCGCGGACAGTACGGTGCTGCGCGGCACGTAGCCGCCCCCGTCGAGGGTGACGAACCAGTCGAGGTCCCCGGGCGGCAGGTGGTGTTCGGACAGGAAGTCCCGCGCCCAGGCCCGGAAGGCGGCGTCCCGGGGGAGCAGCGTGTTGTCGAGGTCGAACAGGAGCAGCGGCATGCCGAGCATGGTGCCAGCGGCCCGGCCCATGCACCTGGCAAATGCCAGACCGCGTCGCGAAGCCGTACGAAGTGGCTGAAAGGACCCGGACACCGGATGGACGGGGCGGGCCTGGGCGGGCCGGTGAGCAGGCCGGGATCCGTGGGACGTAACGGTTGGCGACATTCCGCAACGGATCGTCGCCAATCCATGACAGTCCGGTCACGGTGTCCGGCGGGCCTGTTGCGCCACTGGGCCCGCTCAGTCAAGCTCCTTAGAACCTCCGTTCTGGAGGGGGGCGCGATCGCCTGCGGGCAGGGCGCACTGCCACGGCGGGCGCATCCTCCTTTCGCGGGAACAACGCCGCTCCGGGGCTTCGCCGCTGGGCCGGGCCCCGTGCTCGTCGTACTCTGAAAGGAAAAGGTCACATACGGTGCTGCGCGTCGCCGACCGACGTCATCCCGTGGGCGGGCCTGCTGCCCGGGCAGCGTTGTCCTCCTCTCCTGTCGGCCCCTCTCCCTTGAAGAGCCGTGAGCCATGGCTGGTTTTGAGCCTTCCCGACCGGTCGAACCGGACGCGCCCCACAGTGCGGGCGCAGGGCCCCGGGGAGACGGCGCCCGCACCCACCTCGACCCGTCCGGCGTGCGTGACGACGACCGCGTCAACGAGCGCGACGACGCGCGTGACGCGCGTGTCGAGCCATGTGTCGCCGAGCTCGACGACCGACGCATCGGCGAGCAGCGCGGCGAGCGGCGCGTCGAACTGCCCGGCGGGCAGCCCGAACAGCATGCGGACGGCAGTGCCGCTACCGGCCGCGATCCTGGCGCCGACCTCGACCTCGACCTCGACCCCGGTGCCGGCACCGGTGCCGAGGTCGGCGGCCGTGCCGACGGTTCGGCCCACCCCGACGGCGGGCCGGACGGCGGACGGGCAGGCGCCGTCGGGACGCCGCGGCCCGCAGCCGCGAGCCCTGGGTGGGCCGAACCCCACGCCCTGGTGCGCGCCCTGCGCGGCCTCCGGCGCAGCGGCCTCTCCAGGCGTGACCGTCCCGGGCCGCGCCAGCGCCGTGACGGGCGTCCGGCCGAGCCCGCGGAGCCCCCGGTGACGGGCCGCCCCGGCCCCGGTGCCGAACGTCCGGACACTGCCTCCGGTCCGCTCGGCGGGCACACCGAGCCGTCGGCGACGGACGCGCCCGGGCGCTCCCTCGATCCGGTGTTCCAGCACGGCGTCGTGGTGGGCTTCGACGGCTCGCTGTCGAGCGAGCGCGCCCTCGCCTACGCCGTCGGCATGGCCCGCCGGTCGCAGTGCGGCCTGGTGATCGTGCACGTCGCCAACCGCCTGCCCGCCACGGTCTGGGCGGGCTGTGAGCCTCCCGTCTTCGTCGATCTCCCGGACCACCGCACGGAGGTCCTCGGCCTGGAACTCGCCTGCGCGGACTTCCTCGCGGGGGTGCCGTGGGTCCTGATCGAGCGGGGCGGCGACATCTGCCACGAGATCGAGGAGGTCGGCCGCGAGTACGCCGCCGACGCGATCGTCGTCGGCACGACGCACGGCCTGCTCGGCAAGATCTTCGGCTCGGTCTCCGGGCGGCTGGCGCGGCGGGCCAACCGCCCGGTGATCGTGATCCCTTGAGGACTGCCCGCTGCCGCGGAGTCCCCGCGGCGGCGGTACCCGCCGACGCGGTCACTCCTCAACAGCCCTTGTGGAGCGGTGGGTTGGCCCGGTGGGCCCGGCTCCCGGGGTGACCACCGGAAGCCGGCCGTCAGGAGTCGACGGTCAGCTGCCGATCGTCACGACGTGACGCCGAGCTGCCGGGCGATGAGCATGCGCTGGACTTCGGACGTGCCCTCCCCGATCTCGAGAATCTTGCAGTCGCGCCAGAAGCGGGCGACCGGGAACTCGTTCATGAAGCCGTACCCGCCGTGGATCTGGGTCGCCTCGCGGGCGTTGTCGACGGCGGCCTCGGACGAGTACAGCTTCGCGATCGCGGCCTCCTTCTTGAACGGTTCACCGTGCAGCAGCCGGGAAGCGGCGTCCCGCCAGGCCAGGCGGGAGGTGTGGGCGCGCAGCTCCATGTCGGCCAGCTTGAACTGGATGGCCTGGTTGGCACCGATCGGGCGGCCGAAGGCCCGGCGGGTGCCGGCGTACTTGACGGACTCGTCGACGCAGCCCTGGGCCAGGCCGGTGGCCAGGGCCGCGATCGCGATGCGGCCCTCGTCGAGGATCCGCAGGAACTGGGCGTAGCCTCGGCCACGCTCGCCCAGCAGGTTGGCCGCGGGGACGCGGCAGTCGGTGAAGGACAGTTCGCGGGTGTCGGATGCGTTCCACCCGACCTTCGAGTACTTCTTCGAGACCTGGAACCCCGGGGTCCCGGTGGGCACGATGATGGACGAGATCTCCCGCACGGGCGAGCGCAATTCGCCTTCTTCACTCGAACGAGCGATCGGTTCGGTGAGCGCGGTGACGGTGACCAGTCCGGTGATGTCGGTGCCGGAGTTGGTGATGAAGCACTTGGTCCCGTTGATGACCCACTCGTCGGTGGCCTCGTCGTAGCGGGCGGTGGTGCGGGTGGCCCCGGCGTCCGAGCCGCCCTCCGGCTCGGTGAGGCCGAAGGCGCCGAGGAGTTCGCCGGAGGTCAGCCGGGGCAGCCACTCGCGCTTCTGCTCCTCGGTGCCGAAGCGGTGGATCGGCATCGCGCCGAGCGAGACGGCGGCCTCCAGGGTGATCGCCACCGAGGAGTCCACGCGGGCGAGTTCCTCCAGGACGAGGCCGAGGGCGAAGTAGTCGCCGCCCATGCCGCCGTACTCCTCCGGGAAGGGCAGGCCGAACAGGCCCATCCGCCCCATCTCGCGGACGATCTCGTAGGGGAACTCCTCCCGCTCGTAGAACCCGCCGATCTTCGGCGCCACCACGTCCTGGGCGAACTCCGCGACGGTGCGCCGCAGTTCCTCGTACTCGCTGCTGAGCCGGTGGTCGAGCATCTGATCCTCCTGGTGCCCGGCCGGGGTGGCCGCGGGCATGAGCGGGACGGCCGGCGTCCGTCTGACGGTGTGACGGTCGCACGGTGTGGTTGACGGATGAAAGCGGTGTGGTGGCGCCGGCCGGGCCGTTCGGGCGGCCGGCGCCGGGAAGTCGGGCGGGGCGGGTCAGCCCCGGGCGGCGCCGAGCAGCGCCTGGACGGTGCGGGAGGGGCTCGGGCGGCCGAGCTGCCCGGCCATCCAGCCGCTGGTCGCGACCAGCGCGCGCAGGTCGACGCCGGTCCGGACGCCGAGCCCGTGCAGCATCCACACCAGGTCCTCGGTGGCCAGGTTGCCGGTGGCGCTCTTCGCGTACGGGCAGCCGCCCAGTCCGCCCGCCGAGGCGTCCACCGTGGTGACGCCCTCGCGCAGCGCCGCCAGGGTGTTGCTGAGCGCCTGGCCGTAGGTGTCGTGGAAGTGCACGGCGATCCGGCCGACGGGCACGCCGGCCTTCGCGAACCCGGCCAGCAGCGCGCCGACCTGGCCGGGGGTGGCCACGCCGATGGTGTCGCCGAGGCTCAGCTCGGCGCAGCCCATCTCCAGCAGCTGGACGCCGTACCGGACCACCTGGTCGACCGGGACGGGCCCCTCCCAGGGGTCGCCGAAGCACATCGAGAGGTAGCCGCGGACGGTGACCCCGGCTTCGGTGGCCCGGGTCACGACCGGGCGGAACATCGCCATGGCCTCGTCCGCGGAACGGTTGAGGTTGCGCCGGGCGAAGGTCTCGGTGGCGCTGGCGAACACCGCGATGTCGGTGGCGTGGTGGGCGAGCGCGCGGTCGAGGCCGCGCTCGTTGGGGACCAGCACCGGCAGCCGCAGACCGGGGTGGAGCTCCGGCAGGCCGGCGAGCCGGGGGACCAGCTCCTCGGCGTCGGCGAGCTGGGGTACCCATTTCGGGTGAACGAAGCTGGTCGCCTCGACGGTCCGCAGCCCGGCGGCGGCGAGCCGGCCGATGAACTCGGCCTTGACCTCGACGGGCACCAGGGAGCTCTCGTTCTGCAGCCCGTCGCGCGGCCCGACCTCGTGGATCCGGACCTCCTCGGGCAGGCCGGGGGCGCGGACCGGGTCGGGCAGGCCCAGGTCGAGCGCGTCGGGCTCGCGGGTGGCGGCCCCCGGGGCGGGGGTCTCCGTGGCGGGGCTCTCCGGGGACGTCACGACCGCACCTCCGCGGGCTCGGCGGCCGCCTCGGCCGGGGTGACCACGACCAGCAGGTCCTCCATCGCGACGGTGGCGCCGGCGGTGGCCCGCAGCTCGGCCACCACGCCGTCGTGCGGCGCGGCGATCACGTGTTCCATCTTCATGGCCTCCAGCACGAGCAGGGGCTGGCCCTTGCGGACCGTCTCGCCCGCCGTGGTCTTGACGACCGTGACGGTGCCGGGCATCGGGGCGGTCAGCGCGCCGTGGTGCGCCGAGGCGCCGCCGGCGCTCTCGACGACCGGGTCGTAGGCGTGCATCGGCCAGGCGTCGCCCTCGATGCCGAGCCAGGTCACCGGGCCGGCCGGGAGGCCGGGGGTGGCGTCGGTGGCCAGCGTGAAGGCGGTCTGCAGGCCGTCGACGGTCAGGTGCAGCCGCTCGGCCACCAGGGTCGCGCGGGCGCGGTGGACGGGCCCGGCGTCCAGCTGGAGCTCCACCTCGCGGGCGGCCCCGGACGCATTGTCAGTGGCGTCGGTTACGTTGCCCGCAGTGATCGAACGGATGCGCACCGACACCGGGTCCTGGCCGGGGGTCCGGAGTCGGTGGGTGGTCCAGGCGGGGGTGCCGCCGAGGCGCCAGCCGGAGGGGAGGGAGAACGGGTCGGTCCAGCCGCCGGGGTCGGCGGCCGGGGTGAGGTCCAGGTGCCGTGCCAGCGCGGCCGCGTAGTAGAGGAGGTGGGCGGGTGACGGTGGTTCGGATGCCGAGGCGTCGGCGGGATCGGTCGCGGTCGGGGCTGCCGCGTCCGGGGTCGCCGCGGTCGGGGCTGCCGCGTTCGACGGGGAGTGCGGTGCGACGAGCAGGGCCGGCTGCTGCTGGGCCGTCCGTTCCACCAGGCCGGTGTCCAGTCGGCCGGCGACGACGTCGGGGTGGGCGAGCAGTCGGCGCAGGAAGCCGGTGTTGGTGGTGACACCCAGGATGCGGGTGTCGGCCAGCGCGGCGCGCAGCCGGCGCAGCGCGGTCGGGCGGTCGGGCCCGTACGCGATGACCTTGGCGAGCATGGGGTCGTAGGCGCTGGTGACGACGGTTCCGGGGGCGACCCCGGAGTCGACGCGGATGCCCTCGCCCTGGGGCTCGTCCAGGGTGAGGATGCGACCGCCGGTGGGCAGGAAGTCCCGTTCCGGGTCCTCGGCGCAGATGCGGGCCTCGATGGCGTGGCCCAGGAAGGAGACGTCGGACTGGCCGAAGGAGAGCGGCTCGCCCGAGGCGACGCGCAGTTGCCACTCGACCAGGTCCAGTCGGGCCGATTCCGGACCGACGGCGACGGCGAGTTCGGTGACGGGGTGCTCGACCTGGAGGCGGGTGTTCATCTCCATGAAGAAGAAGTCCCGCACCCCCTCGGCGGCGGAGGCGGGGGCATCCGGGTCGATGCCGGGGACGATGAACTCCACGGTGCCGGCCCCGGTGTAGCCGCAGGACTCGGCGGCGCGGACGGCCGCAGCGCCCATCGCGGCGCGGGTCTCGGCATTGAGCAGGACGGAGGGAGCCTCTTCGATCAGTTTCTGGTGGCGGCGCTGGAGGCTGCACTCGCGCTCGCCGAGGTGGACGGTGGTGCCGTGGGCGTCGGCGAGCACCTGCACCTCGATGTGGCGCGGTCGGTCGACCCACCGCTCCAGCAGCAGGGTGTCGTCGCCGAAGGCGGTCCGGGCGACGCGGCGGGCGGCGGCGATCTCGGTGGGCAGCTCGGCCGGGTCCCGCACCAGGCGCATGCCCTTTCCGCCACCACCGGCGGAGGGCTTGAGCAGGACGGGGTAGCCGATCTCGTCGGCGGCGGCGACGAGGTCCTCGTCGGTGGGCGCGGTGGCCTGGCTGCCGGGGACCACGGGGACGCCGGCGGTCCGGACGGCCTCCTTGGCGTTGATCTTGTCACCCATCAGCTCGACCGCACCGGGAGGTGGTCCGATGAAGACGAGGCCCGCGTCGGCGCAGGCGCGGGCGAAGCCGGGGTTCTCGGCGAGGAAGCCGTAGCCGGGGTGGACGGCCTGGGCGCCGGTGCGGCGGGCGGCGGCGAGGATCTGATCCGTGCGCAGGTAGGTCTCGGCGGCCGAGCTGTCGCTGCGGTCGGCCGGGCCGAGCCGGACCGCGACGTCGGCCTCGCGGACGTGCGGCGCGTCGGCGTCCGCGTCGCTGAACACGGCGACCGAGCGGACACCGAGCCGCCGCAGGGTGCGGATCACCCGCAGGGCGATCTCACCGCGGTTGGCGACCAGAACTGTGTCGAACATGGGAGGCGTTCCTCCGGGTCGAGGGGAGCCGTAAGAGAGGAGGGGGCGGTGGGCGGTTGCGGCGCCGGCCCGGTCGTCGGACCGGCGCCGCAGGAGTCACACCCGGAAGAGCGGGGTCACCGGAGCGGTGGCGTCGGAGTGCCCGCGTCGGGGCGGTCGCGTCGGGGCGGCCACCCCGGAGCGGTCACATGCGGAAGACACCGAACGGAGCGGGCGGCGCCAGCGGGGCGTTGGCACAGGCGGTGAGGGCGAGACCGACGGCGGTGCGGGTGTCCATCGGGTCGATCACGCCGTCGTCCCAGAGCCGGGCGGTGGCGTAGTAGGCGCTGCCCTGGCGCTCGTACTGCTCGCGGACCGGGCGCTTGAACTCCTCCTCCGCCTCGCCCGGCCACTCCTCGCCGCGCGACTCCAACTGGTCACGGCGGACGGTGGCCAGTACGGAGGCCGCCTGCTCGCCGCCCATCACGGAGATCTTGGCGCCCGGCCACATCCACAGGAAGCGGGGTGAGTAGGCCCGGCCGCACATCGAGTAGTTGCCGGCCCCGTACGAGCCGCCGATCACCACGGTCAGCTTCGGGACCCGGGTGCAGGCCACGGCGTTGACCATCTTGGCGCCGTGCTTGGCGATGCCGCCCGCCTCGTACTGCCGACCGACCATGAAGCCGGTGATGTTCTGCAGGAAGAGGAGGGGGATACCGCGCTGGTCGCACAGTTCGATGAAGTGGGCGCCCTTGACTGCCGACTCGGAGAACAGCACGCCGTTGTTGGCGACGATGCCGACCGGGTGGCCGTGGATCCGGGCGAAGCCGGTGACCAGGGTCGCGCCGTACTCGGCCTTGAACTCGGCGAAGCGGCTGCCGTCGACCAGCCGGGCGATCACCTCGCGCACGTCGTAGGGCGTGCGCGGGTCGACCGGGACGGCCCCGTACAGGCCGGCCGGGTCGACGGCCGGCGGCTCGGCCGTAGTGAGCGGCCACGGCCTGGGCGTGCGCGGGCCGAGCTCGGACACGATGGTGCGGACGATGGAGAGCGCGTGGGCGTCGTCCTCGGCCAGGTGGTCGGTCACGCCCGAGGTGCGGGAGTGCAGGTCACCGCCGCCCAGCTCCTCGGCGGTGACCACCTCCCCGGTCGCGGCCTTCACCAGCGGCGGTCCGCCCAGGAAGATCGTGCCCTGGTTGCGGACGATCACCGCCTGGTCGCTCATCGCCGGGACGTAAGCGCCACCGGCCGTGCAGGAGCCGAGCACGGCGGCGATCTGCGGGATGCCCGCGGCCGAGAGCCGGGCCTGGTTGTAGAAGATCCGGCCGAAGTGGTCGCGGTCCGGGAAGACCTCGTCCTGCATCGGGAGGAAGGCGCCGCCGGAGTCCACCAGGTAGATGCAGGGGAGGCGGTTCTCCAGCGCGACCTCCTGGGCGCGCAGGTGCTTCTTCACCGTCATCGGGTAGTAGGTGCCGCCCTTGACGGTGGCGTCGTTGGCGACCACCACCACCTCGCGTCCGGCGACCCGGCCGATGCCGGCGATCACCCCGGCCGCGGGCGCCGCCCCGTCGTACATCCCGTCGGCGGCCAGCGGCGCCAGCTCCAGGAAGGGCGACGCCGGGTCGAGCAGGGTGTCCACCCGGTCGCGGGGGAGGAGCTTGCCGCGCGAGGTGTGCCGGGCGCGCGCCTTGGCGCCCCCGCCGAGGGCGGCGGCGTCGAGCTTGGCGCGCAGTTCGGCGACCAGGGCCCGGTGCGCCTCGGTGTTGGCCCGGTAGGCCGCGGAGCCCGGGTCGGCGGAGGTGCCGAGCCGGGGTGCCGGCGCGGCGGCTCCCGGTGCTGCGGCGATCGGTGCTGTGGCACCCGGTGCCGGCGCGGTGCCGGTCGGTGCGCCGAACCGGACGCCGGAGGAGGCACCGGTGGTTGAGATGACCATTCCCAAGAGCTCCCTTGCCCTCGGCAGCAGGCGGGCGGGCCGAGTACGGTGCGCCCCTGATCCTCACGTTAATTAACGTTAACTTACGCGCTCAGGTTAACGGCCGATAACCCGACTGTCTACGATGGGCGGCATGCCGAACGTCCCCGCAGCCTCCGCGCTCCCACGCCGCGACCAGATCCGCAGGGAGGCCGCGCGACTGTTCGCCGCCCGGGGCTTCCTCGGCGTGGGTGTGGACGAGATCGGCAAGGCCGTCGGCATCAGCGGCCCCGGCCTCTACCGCCACTTCGCCGGCAAGGACGCGATGCTGGCCGACCTGCTGATCGGCATCAGCGAGCGCCTGCTGGAGGAGGGGCGACGCCGGGCGGGCGGTGGCGACGGCCCGGCCGCCACGTTGGACGCCCTGATCAGCGGCCACGTCGACTTCGCCCTGAACGACCGCGACCTGATCACCCTGCACGACCGCGAGCTGCTGAACCTCAAGGAGGAGGACCGCCGTACCGTCCGGCGGCTCCAGCGCGGCTACGTCGAGCTGTGGGTGGACGTGGTCCGGCAGGCCCATCCGCCGCTCGCAGATCCCGGCGCGGAGCCCGTGGCGCGGGCCGCCGTGCACGCGGTCTTCGGCCTGATCAACTCGACCCCGCACAGCGTCGGCCCCGATCCGGCCCAGGGCGAGCGCGCCGGTCTGCAGCGCGACGGCATGGCCGCGCTGCTGCACACCCTCGCCCACGGCGCCTTCGCCGCGGCCGCCGACTCCGTGGCTGCGGCCGACGCCACGGGCGTCGACCGGGGGGTTGGGTCCGCGTAGGCCCGTTCACTCCCCGTCCGCTGCCCTTTCCCGACGTCGCCGACCCGGTACCGTCCCGGGCAAGGCTCGACCGGACAGGGCCTAGGTCCAAAGGACGGCGCCTGCCCGCCCCCGGGGCGCTGGGCGCGCGCCGGGTCTTCGGGCGACCCTGGGGGCAAGGGCCGGACCGTCGGGCCGCAGCTGTGTTCGATCGGGAATCACCGCAGGCCGCAAGCTGTTGCCCAGTCGCCGGACCGGACGATCCGGGCCGTACCGGAGTCAGTTCCGATCGCCTCGCGCGGCCGGAAATGCCGTGGCGGCCACCCGACGAAATGGTTAGCATCCCTAAATATGCCCGAGACTCACGGATCCATGGTGGAGCAATCCCCGAGCGGCCAACCGGCCCCCGGCCCCGACCCGGCGGCCCCCGTCGACGGCCTGAGGGCCACCGAAGCAGGCCCCGCGCCGGAGGCGGCGGCCACTCCGAGCCCGGCCACCACTCCGAGCCCGGACGGCGCTCCGAGCCCGGCCGCCGCTCCGAGCCCGGCCGCTCAGGCCGACGGCTGGCTGCGTCGCCTGATCGGCTACAGCTGGCGGTCCCGTCGCAGCGTGCTGCTCGCCTTCGGCGCCTCGCTGGTCGGCATGGCTGTCACCGCGCTGGTGCCGCTGGTCACCAAGCTGATCATCGATGACGTCATCGTCGCCCACACCCGCTCGCTGACCCCGTGGGCGGTGGTGCTGCTGCTCGCCGCCGTGGTGGTCTTCGGCTGCACCCAGGTCCGTCGCTACTACGGCGGCCAGCTGGCCCTCGACGTCCAGCACGACATGCGCAGCGACCTGTTCCGTTCGCTCGGCCGGCTCGACGGCCACCGCCAGGACCGCCTGGACACCGGTCAGGTGGTGGGGCGCGCGACCTCGGACCTCCAGCTGATCAACGGCCTGCTCTCGATGCTGCCGATGATGACCGGCTACCTGCTGATGTTCGTGATGTCGCTGGGCGTGATGGTCTGGCTGTCCCCGCCGCTGACCCTGATAGCCGTGGTGATGGCCCCTGCGCTGTGGTGGGTCAGCGTGCGCAGCCGTAAGCGCCTGTTCCCGGCCACCTGGGCCGCCCAGCAGGAGGCGGCCGCCGTCGCGGGCGTGGTGGACGGCGCTATCGGCGGGGTCCGGGTGGTCAAGGGCTTCGGTCAGGAGGCGCAGGAGCAGGACAAGCTGGAGCTGGTCTCCCGCAACCTGTTCGCCGCCCGGCTCCGGTCGATCCGCCTGAACGCCCGCTACAACCCGGCGATGCAGGCGATCCCGGCCCTGGCTCAGGTCGCGGTGCTGGCCTTCGGCGGCTGGCTGGCCGTCGACGGTCGGGTCTCGCTCGGGACGTTCGTCGCCTTCTCCACCTACGTCGCCCAGATGACCGGCCCGGTGCGGATGCTGACCATGGTCATCACGGTCGGCCAGCAGGCCCGGGCGGGCGTCGAGCGGGTGCTGCAGCTGATCGACGAGCGCCCGCTCGTCCAGGAGCGCCCGGACGCGCTCACCCTGGACCTGACGAGGGACGGGACCACCCCCGCCGACACCCCCGCCGACACCCCCGCCGACACCGCGGCTGACCGCCCGGCCGGCGCCCCGGCCGGCGCCCCGGCCGGCACCGTCGGCCCCCGCACCCCGGACGTCGCTCTGGAGTTCGACCGGGTCGAGTTCCGCTACGACCCCGAGCACCCCGCCCCGGTGCTGCACGGGCTCAGCCTCGCGCTGGCCCCCGGCGAGACCCTCGCCCTGGTGGGCGCCTCCGGCTCCGGCAAGTCGACGGTGGCCCAGCTGGTGCCCCGCTTCTACGACCCGGCGGGCGGCGCCGTCCGCCTCTACGGCCACGACCTGCGCGACCTCACCCTGGACTCGGTCCGTGCGGCGGTCGGCATCGTGCCCGAGGAGAGCTTCCTCTTCTCCGAGTCGGTCCGCACCAACATCGCCTACGGCCGCCCGGACGCCACCGACGAGCAGATCGTCGCCGCCGCGCGCGCCGCCCAGGCCGACGAGTTCGTCCGCGCGCTGCCGGACGGCTACGAGACCAAGGTCGGCGAGCAGGGCCTGACCCTCTCCGGGGGCCAGCGCCAGCGCATCGCCCTGGCCCGGGCGATCCTCACCGACCCCCGGATCCTGCTGCTGGACGACGCCACCTCGGCGGTCGACCCGCAGGTCGAGGCGGAGATCCACGACGCGCTGCGCTCGGTGATGACCGGCCGCACCACCCTGCTGATCGCCCACCGCCGCTCGACCCTCCAACTCGCCGACCGGATCGCGGTCCTGGACCACGGCCGACTGCTGGACCTCGGCACGCACGAGGAACTCGAAGCCCGATGTCCCCAGTACCGGGCCCTGATCACCGACCCGGAAGCCAGCCGTGCACCGGAGCCACAACCCGGGCCCGCCACCGCCACCAGCACCGGCACCGCCGATACCCCCGCTGACTCCGCCGCCTCCGGCTCCGCCACCACCGACGCCTCCGGCTCCGAGTCCGAGTCCGCGCCGGCCGCGGAGAAGGACCGGCCGTCCGCGCAGACCCCCGCACTCCCCACCCCCGCCCTCGCCAAGGCGGCCCGCACCGCCGACCCCGAGCTGCTGGCCAAGGTCGCCGCCCTCCCGCCGGCCGCCGACGCCCCCGCCGTCCCCCGCGCCGAGGCCGAGGCCGGGGATCCGGATTTCAGCCTCGGCCGCCTGCTGCGCCCCTTCCGCACCCCGCTGCTCATCGCCTTCCTGCTGGTCACCCTGGACGCGGCCGCCGGGCTGGTGCTGCCGGTGCTGATCCGGCACGGGATCGACGAGGGCGTCCGCAAGGGCCTGATGGCCGGTGTCGCGGTCGCCTCGATCACCGCGCTCGTCGTGGTGCTGCTGGACTGGCTGGTGCAGGGTGCCGAGAACCGGGTCAGCGGCCGGACCGGTGAGCGGGTGCTCTACACCCTCCGGCTCAAGATCTTCGCCCACCTCAACCGGCTCGGCCTGGACTACTACGAGCGCGAGTTGACCGGCCGGATCATGACCCGGATGACCACCGACCTGGACTCGCTGACGTCCTTCCTGCAGACCGGAATGGTCACCGCGGTGGTCAGTCTGCTGACCTTCGCCGGGATCTTCGTGGCCCTGCTGATCATCGACGCCGGTCTGGCCCTGGTGGTCTTCGCGGTGCTGCCGCTGCTGGTGATCGCCACCCTGGTGTTCCGGAAGAGGTCAAAGGACCAGTACGAGCGCTCCCGGGACCTGATCAGCACGGTCAACGCCGACCTCCAGGAGAACGTGGCCGGCATGCGGATCGTCCAGGCCTTCCGCCGTCTGGACACCAACACCGACCGCTTCGTGGCCCGCGGCATCGCCTACCGGGAGGCCAGGGTCCGGGCGCAGTTCTACATCTCGCTGTACTTCCCGTTCGTCCAGTTCCTCTCCAGCGTGGCCGCCGCGCTGGTGCTGATCGTGGGCGCCGCCCGGGTGGACGCGGGGACGCTGACGGTCGGCGCGCTGGTCGCGTACCTGCTCTACATCGACCTGTTCTTCGCCCCGGTCAACCAGCTGTCGCAGGTGTTCGACGGCTACCAGCAGGCCTCGGTGGGCCTCGGCCGGATCCGTGAGCTGCTGCGCACCCCGACCACCACGGCCGCGGCGGCCGATCCGGTCCCGGTGTCGAAGGGGCTGCGGGGCGAGATCAGTTTCGAGGGCGTCGGCTTCGCCTACAACGGCGGGGCGGACGGCGCACCGGAGGTGCTGAGCGCCGTCGACCTGCACATACCCGCCGGTCAGACGGTGGCGCTGGTCGGCGAGACCGGCGCGGGCAAGTCGACGCTGGTGAAGCTGGTCGCGCGGTTCTACGACGCGACCGAGGGCACCGTCCGGGTCGACGGGGTGGACCTCACCCGCTACGACCTGGCCCAGTACCGCCACCGGCTGGGCGTGGTGCCGCAGGAGGCGTACCTGTTCGCGGGCACGGTCCGCGAGGCGATCGCCTACGGCCGCCCGGACGCCTCGGCGGCCGAGGTGGAGGCGGCAGCCCGGGCGGTCGGCGCGCACGACATGATCGTCGGACTGTCGGGCGGCTACGACCACGAGGTCGCCGGCCGCGGACGCAACCTCTCGGCCGGTCAGCGCCAGCTGATCGCGCTGGCCCGGGCCGAACTGGTCGACCCGGACATCCTGCTGCTGGACGAGGCCACCGCGGCGCTCGACCTGGCCACCGAGGCCGCCGTCAACCAGGCCGCGGACCGGCTCAGCGGCGGTCGCACCACTCTGGTCATCGCCCACCGGCTGACCACCGCCGAACGCGCGGACCGGGTGGTCGTGCTGGACCACGGCCGGGTGGTCGAGGACGGCACCCACACCGAACTGCTCGCGCTGGACGGGACGTACGCCCGGCTCTGGCAGGCGTTCATCGCGGACGGCCACCCGGCCCCGACCGAGACGGTCGCCGCCGGGTAACCGCGGTCGGGTCGTCGGGCGGTCCGACGGCGGCCCGGCAGCCCGGCGGCCCGGCGGTCCGACGATCGGGCGATTGGGCGATGTGCTCAGGCGGCGATCAGCGAGGCCAGCAGGCCCGAGGCGTCGACGCCGCGCGGCAGGTCGCTCACCTGGCCGTCCCCGACCTCCACCACCCGCCAGCCGGAGCCGTCCGCCCGGCTGGCGAGGTCGGTGGTGACGAAGCGGCAGCCGAGTCTTCGCACCAGTGCGGGGACGTGGGTGAGGTCGGGCTCGACCCGCTGGTGCGGGGTGTCCGGGTGCGGGCCGACCAGGATCGGCCGACCGTCGAGCCACCACACCCGGACCTCCACCGCCCGCCCGTCGCCGCCCGTGTCGTTCGGGCCGCCCGCGTTGCCGACGCCGCCCGTGCCGCCACGGCCTCCCGCGCCTCCCGCGCCTCCCGCGCCGCTCGCGTCTCCCTCAGCACCGTCAGCGGCCCGGCCCGTTCCGTCGGCGCGCTCGAACTCCTCGTACCGGCGCAGCACCACCCCGCCCGCCAGGGACTCGCCCTGCAGCTCGACGAACCGCCCGACCACCCGTCCGACGGTCGCCAGGTCCGCCAACTCCGGTACGTAGCAGGCCTCGTGCCACTCGTGCTTGCGGGACTTCACGTAGTCCTTCACGATCGCCGGCCCGGTGCCGCCGAGCCGGGCCACGGCGTCCGCCAGCTCCGCCGGGGTGGGTGCCGCCGTCCCGTCGGACGGGATCCAGACGCTGGGCGGGGTCGCGCCCTCGAACACCCCGTACCAGCCGGGCAGTTCGTGCGCCGCCGCGTAGCCGGGCGCGCTGGTCAGCAGGTTGCCGCCGCGGGCGGTGAGGGCGGCGGCGAACCCGGCGTACCGGGCGGAGGGGAGCATCCAGCCCCGGTACCAGAGCGGTCCGCAGTCCCGGGGCACCCGCCGGACCGCCTCCTCGGGGTGTCCGGCGAGCAGTGCGTCGTGGTCGACGAGGTGGTGCTCACCGCCCAACTCCCGTAGCAGCCGGGCCTCCCAGGCGAAGTGCGGATCGGGCCGGCGCGGGTTGAGCGGATCGGCGGGGAAGAGGATCGAGGGTACGGGCATGGCGGTCAGGGTAAGGCCAGCGGGCCGCTCCCGGCTGCGATCCGGCGGCGGTCGGTCGCCCCGGTTCCTCCCCCGTGGGGCGTCGGGACGGCGGATCCGGTCGACGCCCGGTGCGGGCGCTGTCAGAGTGTCCCGATGCGAAGACTGCTGCGACCGCACCGACGCGTTCCCCGCCGGGCCGCCCGTACGGTGGTGCTGGACGGCGACGGCTCGGTGTTCCTGCTCCGTTCGGACAACGACGAGGTCGGCGTCCACTGGACGATGCCCGGCGGCGGGCTGGAGCGGGGTGAGACCCCGCTGGTCGGCGCCCGGCGCGAACTGTGGGAGGAGACCGGCTGGACCGATCTCGAACCGGGCCCGCTGCTCTGCACCTGGGAGCACGACTTCACCTGGCACGGAACCCCGGTCCGCCAGCACGAGCACATCTACCTCACCCGCGGACCGCACCGCGGCCCGGTCGGCGATGTCAGTGCGGTGCACGCCCAGGACCGGATCCTCGACTGGCGCTGGTGGACCCCGGCCGAGCTCGCCGACGAGAACGCGGACGCACTCTGGCCGCCCCGGCTACCGGAGTTGCTGGAGCCCGTCCGCGCGGGCTGGGCGGTCGACGGGCGCCCTCCGGTGCCCGTCGACCTCGGTTACATCCCGAACGCCTGACCGCGCCCGCCGCGCCGGGCGGCCCGTCCGCCCGGCCCGGCCGGGCCGGGCTCCCAGCCGTGCAGGTCCAGCTCCCGGTCGTGCAGCGCCCACGGGTTCATCCGCACCGTCAGCCGGGCGCCGGCCAGTTGCTCGACGGTGAGCCCGGTTTCGATGATCAGCTGCTCGGTCGACACCGAGACGGCGATGGCGGGACGCCAGGAGGGCAGTACGACCAGGCTGGTCCCGCGCCCGACCCGGATCGGCTCCGCCGTCACCCGGACCGGTGTCCGCTCCTCCGGGCGACCCACGGCGTCCGACTGGACCGGGCTGCCGCCGATCAGGATGCCGAGCGGTGGTTCGGCCCGGGCTGCCTCGGTACCGGTCCCGAGGGCAGCCCTGACAGCAGTCGCGCCTTCGACCCCCACTCCGGTGCCCGCTCCGGTCCCGACCCCGAGCCCGGTGCCGGCCCGGTACGCGGCGTTCGTCCCGGGCTCCGGGGGCGCGGTGGTCGGGTGACCGGCCACCGGCCCCGTTGCACCGGTCGGTGTACCCGTCCACCCCGCACCGGGCGGCCGGGTGCCGGCCGGGTCGGTCGCGGCCGTCTCCCGTGCGGCCGCCTCCTGCCCGGTCGGGCCGGCCGGCGGGTGCATCCGACGCAGTCGGCGGGACGGCGACGGCCGCCGCGAGCCGAGGCTCCGGAGCTCCTCGCGCCCCGAACGCGCCACCGCTGCGGGCCGGTTGCCCTCGACGGGCGCTGCGGTCCGCTCGAACCGGACGAACCCCGACCCGGTCCGCTCGGAGGCGGAGCCCGCACCCGAACCGGCACCCGCACCCGAACCGGCATCCGCACCGGCGTCGACGCCGGCCTCGGGCCCGGACTCCGCCTCGGACGCCTCCTCGGCCTCGCCGAGCAGCGCCCGTACCTCCGCCACCGGCCGACGGCACGCGGCCGCCAGCTCGGCGAGCGAGCGCCCCTCGGCGCGCGCGGCCCGCAGCCGGTCGGCGAACGCCTCCCGGAGCCGTGCCGTGGTCGCCGCGCCGCTCGTCGTGTCGCTCGCCGTACCGCCGTCGGCAGCGCCGCAGTCGTCGGTGCCGCTGTCCGCGGAACCGCCGGCAGCGCCGCCGCCGTCCGCTGTCGCGCCATCCGTCGCAGCGCCATCCGTCGCAGCGCCATCCGCCGCAGTGCCGTCCGCCTTGGCGCGCCGGAGCCGCGCTTCGACGTCCTCCGGCGTGCGCGGCTGCGGCACCGAGTCGTGGCGGACGAGGGCGCCCGGGGCGCCGGGCGCGCCGACGTCGGCCGCCGTCGCGATCGAGCAGATCGGCGCCCCCGCGCCGGGCGGGCGGGGCCCGTCGGTCGGGGGCGAGGAGTCGGCACCGTCCGCAGCGGTCCCGGACGGTCCGGGCGGGGCGGGGTCGGTGGAACCGGGGTGGAGCGAAGTCATCGGCGGGCCCTTCGGGGGACGGTCCCGACGATCCTCCCGCACCGCGCCACCAGCTCCAAGCGTCATTCCCGCACGGGCGCCCGGGAGCACGCCGTGACCACCGGGTGATCAGCGGCGGACCCTACCGGGCGTATCGGCTCAACTCCCGGACGCGACGAAGTCCTTGAGGTCGGAGAGCACCGCGTTGGCCGCCGTCACGCCGAGCCCGAGGAACCAGGTCTCGTCCGAAACCGGCCGCGCCTGACCGGACTTGACCGCCCCGAGGGTCTTCCAGAGCGCCCCGCCCAGCACCGCGTCCTGGTTGGTCGAACTGGGGCTGCCGTACACGCCGTAGAAGATCCAGTCGGCGTCGGCCTTGTCGATCTGTTCCGGGCTGACCTCCACCGCGAGTTCCTTGACCTGCTCGATCGCGGGCTGCGGCAGCGGCACGTCGGTGAGGATGGTGCCGATGAACGAGAGTTCGGCGTAGAGCCTGGTCCGGCCGGGCATGAAGCGCAGCGGCGTGATGGTGGGCCGCTTGCCGCCGAGGGCGGCGCCGATCGCGGTGGCGGCGGCCTGGTAGGCGTCGAGCTGCGTCTTGGCTTCCGCCTGCAGGCCGAAGGGACTGGCGTTGAGCAGGAAGTTCTGCTTCCACGGGTAGCCGGGGCGCAGTGAGAAGACGGTCGGCGCGATCTTCGACAGCTGGGCGTACTGGTCCTGGGCGCGCAGCTGGCTGCCGAGGATCAGGTCGGGCTTGAGCGCCGCGATCGCCTCCAGGTTGAGGCTGTTGATGGTGCCGACGGCGGCCGGGTTGCCCGCCTTGTCCTTGAGGTAGGAGGGCAGCGACTTGGAGCCGTCGGTGTGGACGACCCCGACCGGCTGGATGCCGAGCGAGACGACGTTGTCGAGCTCGCCGGTGTCCAGCACCACGACCCGGGTGGGCCTGGCGGGGATGACGGTCTCGTCCATGGCGTGCTTGACGGTGCGCGGGTAGACGCCGGGGGCGGCGTCGGTCCCGAAGCCCTTCATCTTCTCGATGACACCGGCGTAGTCGTCGCCGCCCTGCTTCACCGACTTCTGGTCCGGCGAGCCGCCGCTGCCCGGCTTCGCGCCGCTGCCGCCTCCGGACCCGCCGGAGCCGCCCGAGCCCCCCGAGCTGCCGCAGGCGGCGAGGAGCCCGCCGAGGCCGAGCACGGCGGCGCCGGTCACTCCGGTGGCGAGGAAGCGGCGCCGGCTGGGGGTGCGGGCGACGAGGGCGGGGACGAGGGCGGGGGCGGGGGCCAGGTTCGGGTCGTCGGAGTCGGGGGCCACGCGACGCTCCTTCACGGTCGGGACCGGACGGTCGAGGTTAGGTGAGGCAAACCTATCCCGTGGCCGGACGCACCCTCCGCACGGGGGTGCGCACCGAGGGGCCAAAGGTCATCATCAGTGCACAAAATCACCAAGAGTTGGTCTATTCAACCTTCTTCGCGCGGCTTAGAGTGCGCTGGTGTTTGATCAGCAGCTCTCAGAGCACACAAGCAGCGGCCGGGCAACGGCGCCCGGTGCTCCGCAGGGTGCCCCGGTCAGTGGCACCAGTGGTGGCGTTCCCGAACCGGGGGCGGCTGGGGGAGCGGGGGACAAGGGTCTACGGGGCAACTCGGTGGGCCTGCTGGGCAGCGTGGTGCTGGGCGTCTCGACCGTCGCCCCGGTGTACTGCCTGACCGCGACGCTCGGGCCGACGGTCACCGCGGTCGGCGTCCAGATGCCGGCCGTGTTCCTGGCCGGCTTCCTGCCGATGCTGCTCGTCGCGTTCGCGTACAAGGAGCTGAACAAGGACTTCCCGGACTGCGGTACGTCCTTCACCTGGACGGTCAGGGCCTTCGGCCCCCGGGTCGGCTGGATGGCCGGCTGGGGACTGACCGTCGCCACCATCATCGTGCTCTCCAACCTGGCCGGCGTGGCGACGGAGTTCCTCTACCTGATGCTCGGTGAGATGACCGGCAGCAGCTGGATCGCCGGGCTCGACCAGAACAAGGCCGTCCATCTGCTCACGGTGGTGCTGCTCATCGCCGGTGCCACCGCGATGAGCTACCGGGGGATGACGGCCACCAAGTGGTTCCAGTACGGCCTGGTCGGCCTCCAGCTGGCCGTGCTGCTGCTCTTCTCGGCCATCGCCATCGGCAAGGCCGCCGCCGGGGACCTGCCCGACTCGATCGGCTTCTCGTTCTCCTGGCTCAACCCGCTCCAGGTCGGCTCGTTCAGCGCGTTCACCGCCGGCCTGTCGCTGTCCATCTTCATGTACTGGGGCTGGGACACCTGCCTCACCATGAACGAGGAGACCCTCGGCAGCACCAAGACCCCGGGCCGGGCCGCGATGGTCTCCATGGTCACCCTGGTCGGCTCGTACCTGCTGGTCGCGGTCGCCGCCCAGATGTTCGCCGGTGTCGGCAGCACCGGCGACGGCCTCGGCAACCCGGCCACGGCCGACAACGTCTTCGCCGCGCTCGCCCGCCCGGTGCTCGGCTCGCCGTGGAGCATCCTGCTGTTCCTGGCCGTCGTCGCCAGTGCCGCCGCGAGCCTGCAGACCACCTTCATCCCGGTGGCCCGCACCCTGCTTGCGATGAGCGCCTACCGCGCCGTGCCGCCGCGCTTCGGCACCGTCCACCCGCGCTTCCGCACGCCCGGCTACGCCACCGTCGCGGCCGGCCTCGCCACCGCCGTCTTCTACGTCGGCATGAGCCTGATCAGCGAGAACGTCGTCCAGGACACCATCCTGGCGCTCGGTCTGATGATCTGCTTCTACTACGCGCTGACCGCCTTCGCCTGCGTCCGGCACTTCCGCCACTCGCTCCGCGACAGCCCGCGCGACCTGCTGCTCATGGGCGTCGCCCCGCTGCTCGGCGGCCTGCTGCTGAGCGCCGTCCTCCTCCAGACCCTGACCGACGCCTGGTCCCCCGACTACGGCAGCGGCGCGGTGTTCGGCGTCGGCTCGGTGTTCGTGATCGGCGTCGGCATCCTGCTGCTCGGTGCCGCGCTGATGACCTGGTACGGCCGGATCCGCCCGGAGTTCTTCCGCGGCGAGACGCTGCGGCAGGGCACCCGGGCCCTGGTCGTGGAGGACTGACGCCGGTCCACGGTGTCGGGGATCGGTGCAGGGGGCCGGTGCAGGAGACCTGAACCGGGTGACCGGTGCAGGGGGCCGGCGCTATCGTTGGAGCCGTGAAGCGCTTCGTGGGCCTGTGCTGGTGGCCGTCCTAGGACGGTCACCCCACTCGCCTGACCACAGGGCCGTCCGGGATGGACGGCCCTGTCGCGTTTTCCCCACGGGACGGGCCCCTCGCCCCGGACGGCCGCCACCGCCGCCGTACCGAGGGAGAAACCCGATGACCACCACCGCCACCACCACCGGCGCCGCCACCACCACCGCTGGTGCGGTCGCCACCACGGCCATGACCGCCGGCACGTCCGACCTCACCGCCCAGGACCGGATCGACGACCCGTCCTCCCACCGGGTCCTCACCGGCGACCGCCCCACCGGCCCGCTCCACCTCGGCCACTACTTCGGCACCCTGCAGAACCGGGTCCGGCTGCAGGACCAGGGCGTCGAGATGTTCGTCCTGGTCGCCGACTACCAGGTCATCACCGACCGCGACATCGCCGACCGGCTCGCCGAACACACCGAGAACCTCGTCCTCGACTACCTCGCCGCCGGCCTCGACCCCGAACGGGCCACGATCTTCGCCCACAGCGCCGTTCCCGCCCTCAACCAGCTGCTGCTGCCCTTCCTCAGCCTGGTGAGCGTCGCCGAACTCAGCCGCAACCCCACCGTCAAGGACGAGATCGCCCACTCCAGCCAGGCCGCCGTGAACGGGCTGATGTTCACCTACCCCGTCCACCAGGCCGCGGACATCCTGTTCTGCAAGGCCGACCTCGTCCCGGTCGGCCAGGACCAGCTGCCCCACCTCGAAGTCGCCCGCACCGTCGCCCGCCGCTTCAACGAGCGCTACCCGCACGCCGACGGCAGCGCCGTGTTCCCCCGCCCCCGGGCGCTGCTCTCCGACGCCCCGATGCTGCTCGGCACCGACGGCGGCAAGATGAGCAAGAGCCGCGGCAACGCCGTCGCCCTCGGCGCCGACGAGGACACCACCGCCCGGATCATCCGCGGCGCGAAGACCGACGCCGACCGCCGCATCGGCTACGACCCGGTCGGCCGCCCCGAGGTGTCCGGCCTCGTCCTGCTCGCGGCGCTCTGCCAGGACCGCGCCCCGGAGGCGATCGCCGAGGAGGTCGGCGACGGCGGCGCGGCCGCCCTCAAGCGCACCGTCATCGAGTCCGTCAACGAGTACTTCCGCCCGCTGCGCGCCCGTCGCGCCGAGCTCGCCGCCGACCGCGGCCACCTGCGGCAGGTCCTGCGCGAGGGTGCCGAACGGGCCAACGCCATCGCCGACGCCACTCTCGCCGAGGTGCGGGAGGTGATGGGCGCGATCTGAACGGCCCTCAAGCCGACCGGCGCCCCGTGACGGGCCCGTCTGCGGACATCGGCCGGTCGACCGGCGGGCATATCGTCACCGGGCGGCCTCGACCACACCCCCGAGGCCGCCCACAGCCCGCCCCTTCCCCGAAAGGTCCGGTCCATGGACCAGCAACCGACCACGCCCGGCCAGGGACTGACCCGCCCGCCGCAGCTGCGCCCCGGCGACCACATCGCCGTCGTCGCCCCCAGCGGCCCGATCGACGCCGGGCGCCTCACCGCCGGCTGCGAGATCCTCCGATCCTGGGGCCTGCGGGTCACCGTCGCCCCGCACGTCCTCGACACCCACCCCACCCTCGGCTACCTGGCCGGTGCCGACGCCGACCGCGCCGCCGACCTCCAGGACGCGTGGCTGGACCCCGACGTCGACGCCGTCATCTGCGCCCGGGGCGGCTACGGCGTCCACCGCATCGTCGACCTGCTCGACTGGACCGCCCTGCGCTCCGCCCGCCCCAAGCCCCTCATCGGGTTCAGCGACGTCAGCTCCCTGCACGAGGCCTTCGCCCAGCGCCTCGGCCTCGCCACCCTGTACGGGCCGATGGCCGCCGCCGCCTCCTTCGTCGAGGACGGCCCCACCGCCGAGCACCTGCGCCGGACCCTCTTCGACCCGGCCGCCACCACCGTCCTCACCTCGCCCACCGCCGGCCCGCTCGTCCCCGGCCGCGCCCGGGGCGTCACCGCCGGAGGCTGCCTCCACGTACTCGTCGCCGAACGCGGCACGCCCGCCGCCCGCCCCTCCTACGCGGGCCGCATCCTCGTCCTCGAAGACGTCAACGAGCACCAGTACCAGCTCGACCGGCTGCTGACCCAGCTCCTGCGCTCCGGCGCCCTCGACGGCGTGGCCGGCATAGCCCTCGGCTCCTGGGAGGGCTGCGGGCGGCCCGAACGGGTACGGGACGTGATGACCGACCGCCTCGGCGGCCTCGGCGTGCCCGTGCTCTGGGAGCTGGGTTTCGGCCACTGCCCGTCCACCCTGACCGTCCCGCTCGGCGTCCCCGCCCTGCTCGACGCGGACGCCGGCACGCTCACCCTGGAGCTGCCCGCCCTCGTCCCCACCGCCGCTCCCGACACCGCAACCGGCTCCGCCTGAGCCGACCGTCGGCCCCGGGCCGGTGAGTAGGGTGCGGCCATGAACGAGGACCGCCTCACCGCCCTTGCCCTCGGACTCCTCCGCGGCCCGGGCAGCAACGCCCGCACGATCCTCGGACTTGTCGGCCCGCCCGCGGCCGGCAAGTCCACCCTCGCCCGGCACCTGGTCGCCGAGGTCGAACGCGCCGAGGGCCCCGGCACCGCCGCGTACCTGCCGCTGGACGGCTTCCACCTCTCCACGGCCCAGCTCGACCGCCTCGGGCTGACCCACCGCAAGGGCGCCCCAGCCACCTTCGACGCCCACGGCTACGTCGCCCTGCTGCGCAGGGTCGCGGCCGACCGGTTCCAGGACATCTACGTCCCCGACTTCGACCGCACCCTGGACGAACCGGTCGCGGCCCGCCACGTCGTCCGCCCGCACACCCGCCTGGTCATCACCGAGGGCAACTACCTCGCTGCCGCGGACGCCCCGTGGCCGGAGGCCCGCCGGCTGCTGCGCGAACTCTGGTACGTCGACACCGACGACACCGTCCGCGAGGAGCGGCTGCTCCGCCGCCACCGCGACGGTGGCCGGGACGAGGCCACCGCCCTGCGCTGGGTCACCGGCAACGACCACCCCAACGGCGAGTACGTGAAGCAGGGCCGGGCGCTCTGCACCCGGACGGTCCCCGGGGCCCGTTTGCTCCCGATGCCGGAGAGGGGTAGTGTTTCCTAGTCGCCCGGCAGGGAGCACCGGACACGCATCGGCGCGGACGGTCCCGGAGCGGCCAATCCCTTGAATCACCACTTCCGGTTCGTGCCGGTCGTTTCGCTTTTACGCGTCTCGGCTCGGTGCTTATTCGGCGTGCGCTGTTTATCGGATTGCGGCCGGATTCGCTTTTCGGAGCGGGGATCGGCTAGAGTTTGAAACGTCGGACGGGGCGTCAAGCCGCAGAAGACACCGGCGAGTTGGATGACGAAGCCCCGGAAAACGGAGCGGAAAACATCTGATAAGCTGGAAACACGAAAGAACGAAGCGCCCGGAGGGCCCGCTGGAAGGCGGTCCGAAGGAAGCGTCCGTTCCTTGAGAACTCAACAGCGTGCCA